>JBMYXB010000007.1:0-37962 GCA_049608005.1 Vicingaceae bacterium | reverse complement strand
AACAAAAAATTTGCATGGTTAAAAAGCCACTCAAAAACCAAAGAAATAATTAAAGTTTCTAAAACCATTATTACAGGCAATAATTATCTTGCTAAATATGCTCAACAATATTGTAATGATGTAGTTGTAATTCCTACCACTATTGATACTGACTATCATCACAAAACAGGATTAAAAAATAATAATAAAATTACCATAGGTTGGACAGGGTCTTCTTCTACATTACCTTACTTTGAAAGTATAATTCCTGAATTAAAAAAATTAAAAAGCAAATACTCTAATCAGATTCAATTTCAGGTTATTGTAGATGAAAATAAATATTATCCTGAAATTGATACCCAAACTACTCTTTGGAATATAGAAAACGAAATTAGCGATTTAGCCAAAGTAGATATTGGATTAATGCCGCTACCTGACACAGAATGGGCTAAGGGTAAATGTGGTTTTAAAGCTTTACAATATATGAGTTTAGGGGTTCCTCCTATAGTTTCTGCAATAGGCGTTAATACCGAAATAGTAATAAATAATAAAAATGGTTTGTTAATTTATAATAATTCAGAATGGGTTCTTAAAATTGAAGAATTAATTAAAAATACAGTCTTAAGAAAACAATTGGGTGAAGAAGCTCGAAAAACCATTGTGGCACAATATTCAATAACAGCCAACAAAGAAAAATACTTAGCAGTATTTAATTCGTTTTAGTTTTTGTAGATTCAAAAAAAACTAAGATTAAAGAAAGAATAAAAAAGAATTGAGCAGGTATTTTGTAACGTGATAATGCACCAAAATTATAGGAGCTTATACCAACCACTACTCCAAATACTAACGCAAACAACATACTAAATAAAGCTTCTTTGTTTTTTAAAATATAGGAAATAATTTTCAATCTAGTTTTAACTAAAATATAGCAAAACATTAAGAACAAGATAAGCCCTTCAAAAGCACCAAGTAATGTGGGTAAGTTTCTTACTTCCCATAAATAAGGCCTAAAAAAGGTTACGTTTAATGCCGCAGGTGATTTCAAAAAAATCCCCACAGGAGTAAAGTCTATTTCACCTAAGGTATATCCTGATTGGTCCCTGGTTCTTGCCAGGTAACTGTGCCAAGAATGGAATCCTTCAAGCGTTTTTTCTATTTTACCAATACTATATTTACCAGCTCCTGCTGAAAATTGTTGTGTTAAAAAATAACCAGATACAACAAAAACAACAATTAAAACTGGGGTAACCAATGCCCTTACAAAAGATCCTTTTATTGATGCTCTAACATTACTTTGTATCCAAATTAGCATACAAGGCAATAACACATAAAGTATATAAGGCTTAAGCAGAAACATAATGTACGATCCTACAACAATAGCAAAGATGCTAAACAAAAATTTTCGTTTAAAAATAAATAAATTAGCAAAAGCATAAAGCATCCATCCAATAATACCAATAGTTACCGTATCTTTTAAGATACCTGAACTCCATAAAATAGCTGAAGGCACTAAAAAAAAAGGAAAAAGCAATTGTTTTTTTAATTTAATATATAACCTACAAAAACTAACGTAACCAAACCATAAACCTAAAAACGATAAGCAAGCAAATAATATAGAAGTAACCAAATAAGATCCCCAACCAAAAAGGTTAACAAGAGATGTAATTTTAACTATGGCTAAAACATCTACCGAATTTAAAATATAATTATAACTTGGAGCAAAAACATGTATAGCAGGGTTAAAATTTTCTGCAGCTAACATATAAACATCTATTGCTTTACCAAAATCTGTAAATAAATAATTACTTAAACCATCAGCTGCATTAAAAAATACAAAAGTATCTCCCCCTTTATAATAATAAATAGAAAAAACAGCAAATCCAACTCCACCAATAAGTTTAGCGGTTAATGCCCCAATAAAATATTTATACTCTGGATTGGTTTTTATTTTTTTATTGCGATAAACAACTGCTCCAACATAAATAAGAAGCAAGTATAAAGTGGCAAGTGTTAAATCAAAAAAACCTATTACTGGTATCATAAACTAATTTCTGCTATTCTTTTTTATTAGGAATACAAACAAAACTAATCAAATGAGTTAAATAAAAATGTTTCTGCTAAATTTTCAACAATAATAACTAGCTACAGTGGAACTTTTAGAGCCTATAGATTTAAAGAAATATTTATAGCACAATTTGAATTTGCAGTGAACACTTACTTTTAAGTACGAACTACAACATAAACTTAAGGTGCACATAAAGCTTGACTAGTTACCTCAACTGAGCACCTAACTCTTTTTCTAAAGCGGTAATAATTTTTGTCATTACCTTGTCAATTTGCTTGTCAATCAGGGTTTTATTTTCATCTTGAAACTGGAAACTTACTGCATAAGATTTTTTATCTTCGGGCAAGTTTTTCCCTTCATAAACATCAAACAAATTAATTGCTTTTAAAAGTTTTCTTTCTTGTTTAGATGCCAATTCTTTAATAGAACTGTAAGTAACAGCCTTGTCGATTAAAAGTGCTAAATCTCTACGCATTGTAGGAAATTTAGAAACCTCTTTATAAACAACTTTATTCATTGCTACCAGCTTCATAAAGTTATCGTAGTTAAAAATAACGTAGAACACTTCGTTATTAATATCAAACTGCTTTTGAGTGGTAGCATCAATTTTACCAAACTCTACTAAATCGATATTGTTTACTTTATGCTTTAAACCGTACTCTAAACAATTTAAATCAGATTCTTCTGTTCTAACGTTAAATTTGTTCATCCCAAACTTTTCCATAATGGTGTTTACCACACCTTTGATTTGGTAAAAGTTTACATCACCAGCATTGGTAGTGTCCCAATTTTCGTTAACCGAAGCTCCAGAAATAAACAAACTTAAATGACTGTGTTCTTTAAATTTAGTTTCCGTTTTAAAGTAGGTTTTCCCCCACTCAAACAACTTTACATCACTGGTTCTTCTGTTCTGATTGTAAACGATTGTTTCTAAACCATCATAAACCATAGATTGTCTTAACACATCTAATTCTCTACTCAGTGGGTTTTTCATTCTCACCAATGAGTCAGCAGTTTCTTTGTAATAATCTGATTTGGTTAATGAATTAGACAACATTTCGTTAAATCCATTAGACACCAATAAATCAGAAATAATATTGGTTACTTTTTCTTTTTCTGGTTTTGTTCGGTACGATAATGAAGATGTTAATGTATCAGGTAAAACAATGTTGTTATACCCGTAAATTCTTAATACTTCTTCTATTACATCTACTTCTCTTTGTACATCCACTTTAAATGGTGGAACAGACAATTTTAATTCGTCTCCGTTTTCAGCAACGATTTCAATTTCTAAATCTGTTAATATTTTTTTGATGACTTCTCTATCAATTGCTTGACCAATTAAACGATCACAATTATCAAAAGAAAAATCAATTTCAAAGTTTTTGATTTCTGTTGGATAAACATCTACAATTTCAGAAGAAACAGAACCTCCAGCAACTTCCTTAATTAAATTAGCTGCACGCTTTAAAGCATAAATCGTATTTCTTGGGTCAGCTCCTCTTTCAAATCGAAATGATGCATCAGTATTTAAACCGTGTCTTTTTGCTGATTTACGAACCGAAACAGCATTAAAATAAGCACTCTCTAAAAAGATGCTTGTAGTTGTATTTGAAACTCCCGATTCTGAACCTCCAAAAACTCCTGCAATACACATTGCCTCTTCTGTATTACAAATCATTAAATCATCTGCCGATAATTCTCTTTCTACATCATCAAGCGTGGTAAACTTTGTTTTATCAGTTACTGTTTTTACAAGCACTTTGTTTCCTGCAATTTTAGCAGCATCAAAAGCATGCAATGGCTGACCTGTTTCGTGCAATACAAAATTGGTAACATCAACCACATTGTTAATTGGTGTTAACCCTATACTTAACAATCTATTTTTTAACCAATCTGGCGAGTCCTTAACTTCAATTCCGCTAATGGTAACTCCAGAATATCGCGGACATAATTCAGCATTTTCAACCTCAACTGCAATATTTAAATCAGTATTATCAACTTTAAAACTTTCTACGGATGGTTTTACTAAATTAATTTCTTGCTTTTGCCCTAAAACAGCAACTAAATCTCTGGCAACACCAATATGCCCTGTAGCATCTGCTCTATTTGGTGTTAATCCGATTTCTAATTCGTAATCATCTTCAATATTAAAATGAACTTTAGCAGGTGTTCCAACTACAGTAGCCGAATCTAACACCATAATTCCATCGTGTCCTTTTCCTAAACCTATTTCATCTTCGGCACAAATCATTCCTTCAGATAATTGCCCTCTAATTTTAGATTTCTTAATCTTAAAACTATCTTCACCTGCATAAAGTGTAGTGCCTATAGTTGCAACAATTACTTTTTGTCCAACCGCTACATTTGGAGCTCCACATACAATGTTTAAAGCCTCTTCTCCTCCTACATTAATTGTTGTACAATTTAATTTATCTGCATCAGGATGTTTTTCTTTAGTCAACACCTCTCCTACAACTAGTCCTTCTAAACCACCTTTAATGGTTTGAATTTTTTCCATCCCATCAATCTCTAATCCAGTATCCGTTAATATTTCTGAAATATTTTCAGGGTTAACATCAGTATCAATATAGTTTTTTAACCAGTTGTAAGAAATTTTCATGTTTTTATTCTTATTGTAATTTGTGCGACAAAAGTACTTAAATTTGAATGTGATTGAAATAATTAAACCACAATATAGTTAACCTTGTATAGACAAAATTAAAACGATGATACGATACTTTTTATTTCTTACGATTACGTTAACAACGCTTGTTTCTTGTGGTCAGAAATCCGAAAAAACAAAAACAACTTACAATTTTGAATTATCTGATGCCGCATGGCAAGAAAAATTAACTCCAGAACAATACCGTGTATTAAGAAAAAGCGGAACTGA
Source organism: Vicingaceae bacterium (assembly GCA_049608005.1). GTDB lineage: Bacteria > Bacteroidota > Bacteroidia > Flavobacteriales_E > Vicingaceae. The sequence goes on along the minus strand of JBMYXB010000007.1, from coordinate 33,022 downwards.
ACAGGCTTTTACGGGTAAATATTGGAACAACAAAAAACAAGGTACTTACTCTTGTGCTGGGTGTAATCAAGCGTTATTCTTATCAAACACCAAATTTAAATCGGGTACAGGCTGGCCCAGTTTTTACACCTTTGTAGAAAACAGTGTTGGTGTTGGTACTGATTATGATTTAGGTTATGCCAGGGATGAAGTTTATTGCACAAATTGTGGTGGGCATTTAGGTCATGTTTTTAAAGATGGCCCAAAGCCAACAGGATTAAGATACTGTATTAATTCAGCATCTTTAAATTTTAAAGAGGATTAATTACTTCTTCCTTCTCTAATTTTTCTCATTTCTTTTTGCCTATTAAATCGCTTTTCTTTTTTACGCTTTTTTTGTTTTTCTTCATGAAAAAAGTAACGAATATCTATTGTAAAGTAATTACCTGTTAAATTAAATTGAGCCTCATCATCAACAACTCTATTAGCCGATTGATCAAAATGAGTATAGGCTACATACTCTGTAAAAATCTTATCGAAAGATCTATGAAGCGATGCACCAAAGTAAATATATCCGCTTTTTTCTGTTCTATATTCCCACCCAACATTAGCTAATAAACTTGGCTGCACCCAAAATGTACGATTTATAGCATTTGTAAAATAATCATCCTCTACATAAAGCGGTGTTGGGTAAATATCAAATGAAACACCACCAGCCACATTCATAAATATTTTTCTACTTAACTCTACATAAACCAAGCACAACAAGGGTATTTCATAATTAACAATACTAAAATCTGATGTTCCAGAAAATGAAGAATCTGGATCATTTATTGTTAAATCGAAATTTCGTTTTAAAAAATTTAACCCTGTTTCTAAAGATATATTTTTTGTTAATCCTTTACGGATAACCATTCCAAAACTCATCCCAAATTTTGGCTGATTAATGTATTGAATACCATCATTATTAACCTCTTGCTTTCCTGCATTAAAAAACTCAAGAGGAATTATTGGTTTTAATTGGATACCAAAAGTTGTAACTTTTTCTTGAGCATCACTTTTTAAAGCAAGCAACAATATCAGTATAATTAAAGCTATTCTGTTTTTCATAGAATACAAAACTACTGTTTTACTACAATATTGCTTTAAACATTTTAATTAAAGGTAGATCAAATTATATCGCTCAAAAAAAAATTAAGCTCATTTTACTATTTAAAAGTTAACAAACTTAATTTATCCTTATAATTTTATGAGCCTTGTTTGCATTTTAAACTGACTTTACTCATTTTTTATTTTTCTCATCTTTCCGAATTTGGATACTTTCTTAAACTTAACCGATGTACATACGATTTAAACTATTTATTAAAATATTATTTTATCACAAACCTATAATATGGCCTATTTTAGAAACAATACAAGGATTAATTTATAGTTTAAAGTACTTTTATTATTACAAGCTTTTAAAAGGCACTTCAGGCATGAGCGTTAAAGAAGTGAATATTGAATTTAGTAGCCAATGTAATTTAAGGTGTCAGTTTTGTTCTTTAGATCATTTTAAACCCAAACATTTAATTTCTCCAGAAATATTAGAGAAGTTTTTAAACGGTTTTATAATAGATAAAAGGTATCAAAGCATTAAACGAATTAACCTTTACAATGGAGGAGAAGTTTTATTGCATCCTAAAAGAATAGAGATGCTCCAAATAATTAAAAAGTATAAAGATTTAGCCCAACAAAAAAACAAGCACTTTCCGGAAATACACATGCTTACCAACTTGGTTTTATTAAGAGAAAAATTAGCCGAACAAATTATTGACATTGATGTTGTAGATTTACTAGGAATTAGTTTTGATGGTGGTAATCCTGAAGCTTTTGAAGAAATGAGAACCAATGCTAAATGGAATATTTTTTATGCTAACGCCAAAGCTTTTGATCGCATAAGAAAAGAAAAAAAGAGTACTGTTAAAATGAGTGCTATCTCTTGCATTCCGAGTGATAAATCGAGAAGTCTAAAATGGATGCATCCAGAATTTCAAGAAATTTACAACTTATTAGATTGGTATGAATTAAGAAGGTTACACAATTGGGCTGGAGATATTGACACGGTACAAGTTCCTGAAAAGAAACATAAAATTGGTTGTTCTTTACTAATGGAACAAATGGTTTTACTACCAAATGGTGATGTTACAATTTGCTGTAACGATTTAAACTCTAAAGCGGTAATTGGTAATATTTTAAAAACCGATTTTATGGATATTTATAACTGTGAGCAACGTGTTCAATACTTAAAACTACACTTACAAGGTAAAAAAGATCAGATTGATTTATGTAAAGCCTGTGAAACTTTTTAAACCAAGTTTTAGCTAATTTTAGAGTGCGTTAGATTTAGTTTTTTTTAATTCTAAAACCTTAAATTTTCTAATTCGGAAGGTTTAAGTATGGTTATTTTACTGCCTTTAACTTCAATTAATTGTTCTTCTTTAAAGTCTGAAAGTGTTCTAATAACTGTTTCTGGTGAAGTACCTACCATACTTGCTAATTCATTTCTACTTATTGAAATTTGAAAATTATGCTCATCTTTTTTGCTGTATTTCTTTTGTAAATCAACTAAAGAATTTGCAACTCTTTTTCTAACCGAATCATAAGCCAAACTTAACAATTGCTCTTCTTTATCTAAAACATTATGAGCTAACATTTTAATAAAATTTGCCGATACATCACGGTTTTTAAACAACAACTCTATAAAATCTTCTTTCGGAATTTTTAATACCTCTGTGTTTTCCATTGCCTCCGCAGATTCTTTATACTCATCACCTTCTAAAATAGATAAGTACCCAATAAAATCTCCTGCACCATACAATTCAGAACTGTACTCCTTTGCATCTTCATTAATTTTATACGCTCTTACTTTACCAGAATTTACAAAATAAACTGCACTGGCATAATCGCCTTCATAAAAAACAATTTCTTTCTTTTTAAAAGTTCTTACTTTTCTGTTTTCCGAAAGTTTATTCAAATCTTCTAATCCTCTAGCTTCTCCAATAAAATTACTTACACCATTAATATTTTGCTCGTAACCCGTTTTAAATAATTGGCTTCTTTCTAACCTACTTTCAATTACATTTAAAAGCTCCATTTCTTCAAATGGTTTGGTTACATAATCATCAGCACCCAAATTCATACCTTTTCTAAACTCGCTTTTTTCGGCTTTAGCTGTTAAAAAAACAAAAGGTATAGCACAAGTTGAAGGGTCTTTACTTAAAATATACAACACCCCATAACCGTCCATCTCTGGCATCATAATATCGCAAATAATTAAATCTGGCAAATTCTCTTTTGCCTTTTCTACTCCATCTTTTCCATTTACCGCAGTTATTACCTTATAGCTGGCAAGCTCAATTATTTCTGCAGTATTCTCTCGCATTTCGAGATTATCCTCTATCAACAGTATCGTTTTGCTCATAATAATATATTTGGTATTGTAACTGTAAAAGTTGTTCCTTTTTGCTCTATACTTTTAAACGAAATATCGCCTCCTATAAGTGATAAATATTTTTTTACGATGGTTAAACCTAAACCTGTACCTTCAATATTGGTAACATTTCCTGCCCTAAAAAACCTATCGTTAAAAATCTTTGATTGTTCTTTTTCAGGAATCCCTATTCCTCGATCAATCACATCAATTTGAATACTAGATTCTGATCGTTTTAAATCTAAAATTATTTCATCCCCTTCTTTAGAATATTTACTTGCATTTGATAATAAATTAATCAAAATATTCTTAATCACATTCCTATCAGAAACCGCTAATTGGCTTGAACTAACATTAGAGTTAAACGAAATATATTGCTCTTTTTTAATAAAATAATCCATTTCATCTAACACTTCTTTTAATAACTCTTCCAATAAAAAATTAGCGTTATTAATTTCAATTTTTCCTTCTTCTAATTTATCAATAGATAAGAAATCATTTAAAATAGTAGTTAAATTTTTAACTGAAGATTTAATTCGCTCCAAATGCCGCTCTCTTTTATCTTGCTGCTCTTTTTCGTTGTACTTGCCAACTAAGGTGGCAGAAGATAAAATGGTACTCAAAGGTGTTCTAAACTCATGCGAAGCCATAGATACAAACCTCGATTTTAACTCATTTAACTCTCTTTCTTTATCGAGGGTTTTTTCTATTTTTTTTTGATTATTTTCTAACTCTTGTGTTCTGAGTTTTACTTTATGCTCTAATTCAACATTTAAATTTTTAAGATGTTGTTGAGATTCAACTCTTTCGGTTATATCTGTAACAATTGCTACTACTTTTAAAGTTTCAGCAACATAACAATGGTTTAAACCTATTTCTACAGAAAAATTAGAACCATCTTTTCTTTGTGCCAGCAAATTCATGTCCCCTCCCATTCTTCTATCTTGAGGAGATTTTGTATAACTCGCTCTTTGCTGTGAGTGGTTTCCTTTTGCTGCATCAGGAACCAAAACTTCAATTCTTTGTCCAACAAGTTCTGCTTCTTTATATCCAAACAATTCTAACAAACGAGGGTTAACCAACTCAATAACACCTCTATTATTAGTCACTACCATTCCTTCACCAGCATTTTCAAAAAGGAGTTTATAAATTTCTTGGTTAGATTCCATTAATCAAAAATAATTTAATATTTACGATAAGCCAATTTCAATGCAGTTTATTTAAATTACTATTCTGGCAAAACCATAATTGGTAAAATTGCGTGCTTAACTAACCTTTTAGAAACACTTTTATGAAACATATCTCCCCAAAAACCTCTCTGATGTGAAATCAGTACAAGTAAATCACTTTTTTTATTCTCAATGTACTCAAACACAACATCTTCAACCAGTTGGTTACCTAGTATATTGATGGAATGAAATTGAGGAGTAAATTGTAAAGCATTACTTTTTGCTTTTAAGCGTTCAATTTTATGATCGGCACTTTCTTCTTCTTTTACAACAAAAAGAAAATCAACCATCGATTCTTTTTTAGCTGCTATCTTTTTTAAGTAAAAAAACAAACTCTCCTCACCCAATTCTAATAAATCATTAGCAATTACAATTTTTGTTGGATAGGCTACTTTACTTCCTTTCGGAACAGCAATTATTGGGATGTTTATTTTACCTACTATAGCAGAAGTGTTACTTCCTAAGGCACTTCCTAATATTCCTGAAGCTCCTGTAGTTCCCATTACAATTAAATCCACTTCTTTCTTTTTTCCGATAATCTTTATTGAATCTAATAACAACCCTGGTTTGCAAAGGGTTTTAAAATCTAAATTCGGAAAATTTAAACTTAAATACTCTGCCTGATTATGCATTGCTTTTTCAGACTCTTCTTGTGCTACTTTACCTAAATTTACTAAAGTACCTGCACTTGCTCCAGAATAAGGAATATGAAAGGTATTAATTAGAATAATTTGAGCACCCAATTCTTTAGCTATACCAATGGCATAATCTCTTGCTTTGTTAGCAGTATCAGAAAAATCTGTAGGTACTAAAATTGTTTTCATACTATTATTGAAATGGACTAATAATCATTAGCTGATTTTATTTAATTTATTTGCTAAACTACTTTCATGCCAACGCCAAACGTGTGACCTTGAACAGTCGCGAATATGATTTTAATCAGTTTTAAATATTTACTCCTGATTTTAATTCGTTAAAAAAAGCATCTAAAACACCTTGTTTAACATGATCCATTACTACAATTTTATACCAATTGGGTTGATTGCCATGCACATCAGGAACCAATGCGTATTTTTTTGCCAATGCTGGAGTAATGTACTTTCCTCTAATAGTAATAATATTAAGATATGGATTTCTATAATGCTCTACACCTATTTTACTTAGTTGATTACAAAGTGTTTTTGCTTTATCTGAAAGATTTCTCATTTTCACTTTTAAGCCATCAGAACCATGTGTTTTTAAAATCATCCACAAGGCAACAGCATTAGCTCCAGACCTACTTCCACAAATAGTATAATCTTTTCCTTGTACATAACTAGCCTCTTTGGTTAAAGCATATTTCATAAATCCTTTTCGCACAATAAAAACACCTGTTCCGTAAGGCGATTGCAGCATTTTATGCCCATCTAATGTAAATGAAGAAATGCGTTCATTTTTAAAAGAATATGAGCTTTCTTTATTGGTAAAAGGATAAATAAATCCTCCAAAAGCACCATCAACATGGGTTTTGTAATTTAGTTGTGCCTTTTCTAAATAATCCGTTACTCTTATAATATCATCTACAGAACCAAACATAGTGGTTGACATATTCATCACCAAAATAAAATATTTAACACCATTTTTTTGAGCCTGTTCTATCTTTTGCTCTAAATCATCTTGCACAATCATTCTTGTGGCATCATCCACATCTAAAACAATCGATTTTATATTTAAAATATTTGCTGCTTTAGGCATAGAATAATGACTATCCTTAGAGTAAACAACCGCTATTTCTTCAGTTTTAGCGTTCAATTCTTTTATGTAATAATTACGATAAATCCAAATTGCTTGTATGTTTGCCTCTGTACCTCCAGGAGCTACATAACCATCTTGTGCCTCTTTTTCTCCGTCCAAAATTTGCTCTGCACATAAATCAATTAAGTCTTTTTCTATTTTTTGAGTCCCCTTAAAAAAGGGCTCTGTTACCTCGCCTAAGGTGTGGCAACCTATATGGTTAGGGTTGGCAATTAAGGTTTTTAAAAATGGAGAATTTTCTAAAAACGGTGCATCATCATAAAATTGTTCTTCATCTAAATAACTTGCTGGTACGCCTAAAATTTTTTCTGTTTTATAACTTAAGTTATTACCTAAAGCAGTTTCTATTTGATCTATAATTTCGCTATGCGATAATTTACTCCAATACATTTTTTTATTTTTTTGCGAAGTTAAATTTAGATTATACTTAATGATATGATGAAAATCATAATTAAAAATCATACAGGTCATAAAATAAAATCACCATCTTTTTAAACTTTGCTCAATCAATTAAAATAGAACAGTATGGAAAATATAGATGATAAAACAGTAGCAGAAATAGTAACTATTAACATTAAAACTGCTGATATTTTTAAGAAAAATGGAATTGATTTCTGCTGTGGCGGAAATGTATCGGTACAAGAAATTTGTGCTAAAAAAGGCATTGATTACAGCCAACTAAAGGAAGAGATAACACATATTGATAACACCGATTCAAACAAACATGATTTTAATGCGTGGGATTTAGATTTCTTAAGCGATTACATCATCAACACACATCATAAATATGTACTAGAAGCCAATAATTTAATTATACAATATTCTGATAAAGTTGCCAGTGTACACGGACACCACTATACCGAAGTTGTAGAAATTAACAAATTATTTCACACATTAGTGTTAGAGTTAAAATCTCACATGCACAAAGAAGAAATGATTCTGTTTCCTTACATCAAAAAATTGGCTGAAGCTAAAAAAAATAACACTTCACTAACTCCACCAGCTTTTGGAACTATTGAAAACCCAATAAATATGATGGAAAATGAGCATGATGGTGCTGGAGACATTGTTAAAAGAATTACAGAATTGAGTAATAATTTTACACCACCAGCAGAAGCTTGTAACACGTTTAAGGCTTTATATGCTAAATTAGAAGAGTATCAAAACGACCTGTTTCAACACATTCATTTAGAAAATAACATTTTATTCCCTAAAGCTATTTTGTTGGAAAAAGAGCTACTAGCTTAAATAAAAAAATAATTAACTTAATATAAAAAAAATGAAAAAAATATTTTATACAGCACTATCGTTTGCAGTAATAATGTTAGTATCGTGTGGAGGAAACGAATCTAAAACGGCTGAAAAAGAAACTCCCCAAACAGCTCCTGTAGAGGAGGTTGTTGAAGAGAGTGTTGAAGAAATTATTGAGGAAGAAGCTCCATCAACAGAAACTGCCTCAACCGAGGGAAATGCTGACAATGGAAAAGAATTTTTTAACAGTAAAGGGTGTGTTGCCTGCCATCAAGCAGCAGTTAAAACCGTTGGACCAGCATTAAATGAAATTGCCAAAGCCTATGCAGACAACAATGAAGGTTTAACAGCATTTTTAAAAGCAGAAGGTGAAGCAATTGTAGATCCTGCTCAAGCTGCAATTATGCAACCACAACTAGACATCACAAAAGCTTTACCTCAAGAAGAATTAAATGATGTTGTCACTTATATTTTGAGTAATAAATAAAGTTAGGTTATTGTTTATTGTAAATCTCGTAAACAGAGTCTTTTTTTAAGACTCTGTTTTTTTATGTTTTTTTTTAGAATATGATAACAATCATAATAATCTTTCAATTAAACATACTGAATATGATTTACATCAAAATTCTTACAACAAGCACACTGTACATTTACATCATATTAAAAGACACCTATCTCTTTTAAATGAATATTATCTAACACTAAAATTTTAAATTATGTTAACAAAAGGTCAAGCAAAACTGTTCTTCTTAGCAGGAACAATTATTTTTTCTGTGCTCTTTTTAGGATTATCTTTTGATACCCATGTAAATAGAGTTGCAGGACAAACCCATGAAGAAAATATTACTGAAGCAGTAATTGCAGGAAAACATTTATGGGAAGAAAACAACTGCATGGGATGCCATACTATTATGGGAGAAGGAGCTTATTATGCTCCTGAATTAACAAAAGTAGTTGAACGTAGAGGTGAAGGGTATATTAAAGGGGCTCTTATGTCGCCAGTACCATGGGGAGAACATTTAAGTGGCAGAAAAATGGTTGCTTATGGCATGAATGAAGAAGATGCTGACAACCTAGTAGCCTACCTTAAATGGATTGGAGAAATTGATTTGAATGGTTTCCCAGCAAAACCGAAATACAAAATTGAAGCTAACAAATAATTACTAACCAATAAAATTATAAAAAGATGAAATTTAAAACACAAAAAATAGCCTATTGGTTTTTCTTATCCGCACTTGGATTATTAGCACTACAAATTGTTTATGGTTTTATAATGGGATTTGCCCACATGGGCTTCGATGTTTTACACGATGTAATTCCATTTAATACAGCCAGAGCAGTACATACAAATTTATTAGTTTGTTGGTTATTGTTAGGTTTTATGGGATCAGCCTACTACATTATTCCAGAAGAATCGCAAAACGAACTTTACTCTCCTAAACTAGCAATTATACAATTATTAAGTTTTTTAGCTGTTGGTGTAACTGCTGTTATTGCCTACCATTTTAACTGGTGGGAAGGGCGTAAATTTTTAGAAATACCCCGACCTCTTGATTACTTAGTTGTTGTTAATGTATTGGCTTTCTTATTTAATATTTTAATGACCCTATTTAAAGGTAAAAGACAAACAACTACTTCTTTGGTTTTAACAATGGGATTATTATTTGCAGCCTTACTTTATTTACCGGGTATGATTTGGTTTGATAGCCAAACTTTAGACTCATTTTACAGATGGTACGTTGTTCACTTATGGGTTGAAGGAGTTTGGGAATTAATTATGGGTGGTATTTTAGCCTTCTTATTAATTAAAATTACCGGTGTTGATAGAGAAGTTATTGAAAAATGGCTTTACGTAATTGTAGGATTAACTTTCCTTTCTGGTATCTTAGGAACAGGACACCACTACTATTACATTGGAGCTCCATCATATTGGTTATGGATCGGTGGAATATTCTCAGCACTAGAACCTTTAGCATTTTTAGCAATGGCATTATTTGCCATAAATATGTATAGAAAAGGAGAAAAAAAACACCCTAACAAAACAGCATTAAACTGGACCATTGGTGCAGCCATCACTTCTTTTGTTGGTGCAGGTTTATTAGGTGCAGCACATACCCTACCAAATGTAAATTTATACACACACGGTACTTTAGTAACTGCAATGCACGGTCACATGGCATTTTGGGGTGCTTACGCTATGATTGTTTTAGCAATTATTGCTTATGCAATGCCAAACTTAACTGGCAGAAAGTTATATGACAACAATATGACTAGATATGCTTTTTGGTTAAGTAACATTGGTATGTTAGGTATGACTGTTGCTTTTGGTGTTGCTGGTGTAGCACAAGTTTATATGGAAAGAATTATGGGGGTTGATTTTATGGAAACTCAAAAAGAAATTGAGCCACACTTTTTAATATTAGTACTCTGTGCTTCTGTATTTACTGTAGGAATTACATTATACATTGTAAACTTCTTTAATTACGGAAAACCATCAGATGAAGCTTTAGTTTCTGAATAAAAATTATTAACTAATTAAATAAGGCTGAGGAATTAATTTTCTCAGCCTTTTTAAATCTAAGACTATGAACACCCCTTATTATAAAGTAATTAATAAAGAAGAAGAAATTTTTAATCATGCGTTTAAAAACAAATTACCTCTTTTAATTAAAGGCCCTACTGGTACAGGAAAATCAAGATTTGTAGAATATATGGCTCATCAATTGGGTAAAAAATTGTACACCGTTGCTTGCCATGAAGAAACCTCATCAACCGATTTAATAGGAAGATACATTATTAAAGGTGCTGAAACAGTTTGGATTGATGGCCCTATGACAAAAGCAGTTAAAGAAGGAGCTATTTTATATTTAGATGAAGTGGCAGAAGCAAGACCAGATATTGTTGTTGCTTTACACTCGTTAACCGATCATAGAAGGTCTTTATTTATTGATAAAACTGGAGAAACAATTGTAGCAGATAACTCTTTTATGTTAGTTGCCACTTACAATCCTGGTTATCAAAAAGGATTTAAAGAGCTAAAACCTTCTACCAGACAACGATTTATCTCTATCTCATTTGAATATCCTGAAAGTAAATTAGAAAACGAAATTCTAATAAACGAAACTGGTATTGAGGCTGATACAGCAAAAAAACTAATTAAAATAGGAGAAAAAATTAGAAATTTAACCGAACTAGGTTTAGCAGAAACTGTTTCTACTAGGTTATTAGTTGATGCCGCTATTTTAATAAAAAGTGGTTTACCCAATCGCCTATCATGCAATGTTGCAATTGCAGAACCGCTAACAGATGATAGTGATACTGTTGAAGCATTAAAAGATTTAATTAGTTTAAGTATATAATATAGTTATTAAAGTAATTTTATTAGTTTAGAGACGTGAATGTGAAAAGCATAAATACTAAAGGAATTGTTATTATAAAAGCTCTTTTTCTATTTGCTCTAATTTTAATCTTAGGAGCAAAACCTATTATTAATACTGTATTTCATATTTCTGAAAAAAAGAAAGAAATTCTAGAAAATTGCGAAGAAGAATCACAAGAAAGAGAATCAGTGGATGAAGATGAAAAATTTTTTTCCAATGATTTAAATTTAAACAAATCTTTTACCGACTTTGATTCACAAGACAATAAACTTCTTGTTCTTACAAAAATTATTGAGTATAGCTCTGAAGTTACCTCCCCTCCACCTGAAGCTTAATTCTTAGATAATTAGGAATAAATTAAGATTTAAAAAACAATACTAGTTCGTAATTAAAAAAACGAGCAATACACTTATACAACATGAAAAATTTTTTTAATTTAAAACACTTTAAAGGGGATCTTTTTGGAGGATTAACAGCAGGAATTGTTGCCCTACCTCTAGCATTAGCCTTTGGTGTAAGCTCTGGATTAGGACCAAGTGCAGGGCTTTACGGAGCAATATTTGTGGGCTTTTTTGCTGCTTTATTTGGTGGAACTAACACTCAAATTTCTGGCCCAACTGCCCCAATGACAGCCGTAAGCATGGTTGTAATTGCAGGAATTATTGCCATTAATGATGGTGATGTTTCAAAAGCATTGCCTGCTATTTTAACTGTTTTTTTATTAGCTGGGTTATTTCAAATTGGACTTGGACTTATTGGGCTTGGAAAATATATAAAATATATCCCCTACCCTGTTGTTTCTGGATTTATGACTGCAATTGGTGTTATAATTCTAATCACACAAATACTCCCTTCTATTGGATATTACCCTAAAGAAGATATGGCGTATGTAAACCAGTTTAAACCTCATGCCGAAGAAATTATACTGGATAACATTCTTAAAGAAGAAACAGGTGAAGGCGTACTCGTTTTAGAAGATTTTAAAGAAACAATCAACAGAGCTCAACATGTTACTCCAGAACAAATACTTAAAGAATCTCAAACCCTTGCTGCTAAAGACGCCTCAGGAGTTATTGGAGCATTAAAAATATTACCGCGTGCCATTAGTAACATTAATTGGTTAGAATTAGCCCTAGCCTTAAGCACAATTATTATAATATATGGATTTAAAAAAATAACTACAGCCATACCTAGTACTTTGGTTGCTCTTTTAGTTGTTTCTGGTGTTGCAATTGGTTTTGATCTAAACTATAGACCTATAGAAGCTATACCCAGCGGATTACCTTTACCAAATTGGGAAATATTTACTGCTTTTGATTTAAAAAGTGTTGTTCCTTATGTATTTACAGCATTAACACTTGCCTTACTTGGTGCTATTGACTCATTACTAACATCAGTTGTTGCCGACAATATTACAAAAACTAAACACCAACCAAATAAAGAATTAATTGGTCAAGGAATTGGAAATAGTGTTGCCGCCTTGTTTGGTGGGCTACCTGGTGCTGGAGCTACAATTAGAACTGTTGTAAATGTAAATGCAGGCGGAAAAACTAAAATTTCTGGAATGATTGCAAGTATATTACTTCTAATCATCTTATTTGCCTTAAGCCCAGTTGCTTCTCAAATACCTGCAGGAGTATTAGCAGGTATCTTAATAACTGTTGGTATTGGTGTTATGGATTATAAAGGATTAAAAGCAATTCCACACATGCCAAAACCAGAAGTAGCCATTATGCTAGTAGTTTTAGTACTCTCTTCTGTTTGGAACCTAGTTTTTGCAGTTGGTATCGGTTTAGTTATTGCCTCATTAATGTTTATGAAAGAAATAGGCGAACTAACATCAACAAGATCAAGCGTTAAATCTCTTACAAAATCTAACCAAAGCGAATGGCCCGATGAACTTAATTTTCCTGAAAAATTAAAGGAAGAAGTATTTATAAAACATATAAATGGGCCTTTATTTTTTGGATCAACTAGCGATTTCCAGAGCTTATCCAAACAAATTCCAGAAACAGCTACTGCAGTTATTATTCGATTAGATAGAATGAGGTATATGGATCAGAGTGGTTTAAATGCTATGGAAGAAGTTTTATTAGATCTAGTAAAAAGTGAAGTAAAAATTGTTTTTGTTCACCTACTTGAGCAACCTAAATATCTATTAGAAAAAATTGAGATTATTCCAAACCTAATCCCTCAAGATCAGATATTTGAAAATTTTGAAGACGCTCTAGTTTGGATAAAAAATAATATTAAAGATAAATATTAAGCTTCATAAAAAATGGAGATAGATCAGCTTATATTTAAAAAAGTACACAACTACTATAAAAGGCTTACAACTAAAGTTGATGAAAATGAGCTTAAAAGAACGGTTCAGTTAAACCCACTAAAACCTAGGCTAACCATTTTATCACGAGCATTAACAGGTCTGCAAAATGAAGTGGTAACTTCCGAAAGAGAAGGCGGTTGGTCGGGCTTAAAATTTTATTTACCGCAGAACATTGCTTTTTGTTCAACAATTGAACACAACATTAACTTTTACATTTTTAGAATTTTATACCTTTCTGTACAACAAAAACTTACTATTAATTGGGATAATAATGAAGTTCAAAAACCTATTTTATCGCAACAAAAAGCAACAGCAAGTTCAGCACAAATTTTAGCAATTTTATTTGATGAGTACCCATCCACCAAAAGCATTTATTATCAATCTAAATTAGAATTAGAAAATTTTTATAAACGACAAAATAAACCCATAGATTATAGTTGGCTTTATGGCAGATGGATGAAAAAAAACCTACAAGAGTTTACCGCCAATACAACTGCTCCAAATGCTAAATCAAATTCTGAAAAACCTGAAATAACTACCGAAATGGATGCCAATCCTAGTGATGAGGTAACTGTAGTTGGAATTGATAAAAAACAAATTGAAGATAATGTTGCTCAAAATCAATTTGAAAAAGTGGACACCTTATCCGAGTTTAATGGCACATTTAAAGAAATGGAAGGTGATGACACCTTAAGTGATGATGAAGATGCTATTAGAGAATTAAATTTAAAACACACTGTAAGAGCTGACGACACTTCCCATTCGGTTTATAAAGCAGAATTTGTTAATAGTAAAACAAATATACTAGTACACAGAAAAGATGAAAAAGAAACATTTTTATTTTATGACGAATGGAATTATAAAAAAAGAAGTTACAAAACTAATTTTTGCAAAATATACCCTAAAGTAGCTACTTCTTTTTCTGAAAATTATGCTAAAAAAACACTAAAAGAAAATCAAAAACCTTTACGTGAGTTATATCGACTTTTTTCTCAAGCACACAACGAGTTTGAAAAAGTTGAACGTGTAAATACTGGTGAAGAAATAGATTTTGATGCCGTAATAGATGCTTTTACCGAAATACGTTCTAAAAGAACACCATCAGAAAAGCTGTATACCACAAAAAGAAAAAGAAAAAAAGATTTGTCGGTTTTAATTCTTTTAGATACTAGCTTATCAGCAGATGGTTACACCAATAACGAACGAGTGTTAGATGTAGAAAAAAAAGCGGTAATCCTTTTTGGTGAAGTTTTAAATGATTTTAACATCTCTTTTCAGATAGATACTTTTTCATCCAATACCAGAAACAATTGCTCTTACCAATCGGTTAAAACTTTTAAAGAAAGTTGGAGCAAAGGAAAATTAAAAGTTGGCGGAATAGAAACTGAAGGATATACTAGAATTGGCACAGCATTAAGGCATGCAGGTACTTTATTAGAAAAAGAACCCACACAACGAAAATGGATTATTTTATTATCTGATGGAAAACCAAACGATTACGATACTTATGAAGGTGTTTATGGTGTTGAAGATGTAAAACAATCTTTAAAAGAATTAAACAACAAACACATCCACACTTTTTCGCTTGCTATAGAAGCACAGGCTAAATATTATTTACCTCAAATGTTTGGTCACAATAACTACAGTATATTATCTAAACCCGCTGATTTACCACTTGCCTTTGGTAAATTTTATAAAAAGATATTAAGCTATTAATTCAATGAAAAATACAGAAACTGCTACGATAAAATCCATTAATTATCCTCCTGGAGGCATTTTAATTTGGTTTTTAATGTTATTAGAAATTTTTACATTTTTAGGGGCTATCATGTTCTTTTTGGCCTATAAAAGAGAACTACCTGATGAATTTTTAAGTTCAAAAAAAATGCTCAACCCACTTATAGGAACAATAAATACCATTATTTTAATTACCAGCGGTTACTTTATGGCAATTTCTGTTGATTACTTAAGAAATAACAACCATCATAAATCAAGCAAAACAATGCTTATTGGCACTTTATTGGGCATCGTTTTTTTAATGCTTAAAGGCGTTGAATTTTATCAAAAAATAACACTGGGTATAGATTTTAATTACAATACATTTTATACTTTTTATTGGTTAATGACTGGATTTCATTTTGTACACGTACTTTTTGGTGTTGGTTTATTAGGCTATATGTATTTTGCTGTAAAAAACAAACAATATACCGCAACATCAATGTTTGATGTTGAAACTAGTGCCACTTACTGGCATTTATGCGATTTAATCTGGATACTCATATTCCCAATAATATACTTGTTATGAAAACTCAATTCAATATAAATACGCTTGTTTGGATACTACTTGTTACCTTAATTATAGTAAGTTATCTTTTTGCTGAAAATGATTTTAAACACGCACCACTTCTTATCGTAGCCTTTGCAATTGTTAAGTTTATAAGCGTTTCATTTCAATTTGTAGAAGTAAAAAAAGCTCACATAGTTTGGAAAATAGTTACTCTACTCTTTGTGTTCAGTTATCTTATATTATACCTCGCTATTTAAAATATGATTTACATCATGTTTTCTTCTGTTAAATAGCATTTATAATGCTGATACCACGCACCATTTACATGCTATAAGCAGCTTACCTTTATCTTAAATTTAATTGCAAAAAAGCTCTTATGAAAAAAGGCAAAATTAGTTTAAGAAAGTATTTAGTAGCTGCAGTGGGCTTGTTCTCGGCAATAGCTTCGCAAGCACAATTTACATTAGACGGAGAAATCAGACCAAGATTTGAATATCGTCATGGATACAAAGCTGTAGCAGATTCTGCACAAGATAATGCAGCATTTGTAGATCAACGTACCAGACTTAATTTTGGTTATAAAACAGAAGGCTACACCTTTAAGGTAACCTTACAAAATGTTCATGTTTGGGGGTCTCAACAACAATTAATAAGTCAACAAAGTCAGATGAATGGCAATGGTTCTTACCTATCCATACATGAAGCTTGGGGAGAGGCTTTTATTTCGGAGAATTGGTCTTTAAAATTTGGTCGTCAAGAAATTGCATTAGATGATCAGCGAATTTTCGGTAGCGTTGGTTGGGCACAACAAGCACGTAGTCATGATGCAGCCATCATAAAATTTAAAAAGAAAAAATTAAAAGCAAATTTAGGTGTTGCCTACAATCAAGATAGAGCTAGTTTAGCAGGTACGGAAGCTGCAAGAGGGAGTTACAAGGCTTTTCAATACTTATGGTTGCATAACGATTTTAGCGAAAATTTTGGAGCAAGTATTTTAGCTTTAAACAATGGCAAAGAACAATTGGATATTGATAGTACTGTTTTTTTAGATGGTGGTACGGCAAATGAATATGAGTATTATAAAGATAATTACAGTCAAACTTTTGGTACTCGATTAGCTTATAAGAAAAATAAGCTTTCGGTTGCGGGGTCATTTTATTCTCAAATTGGCTTAGCAGGAGATAGAAATAATGCTCGAACTGACTATGATGGAGATTTTGATAAAAAGGTATCTGCAATAAACTTTGGGTTAGATATCTCTTATCAAATTAATAAAAAGCTAACTACTACTATGGGTTATGAGTACCTAAGTGGTAACAGCCAAACAGACACAAGTGCATCTTACAATAGAACAAACCATGCTTTTACCCCATTTTATGGAACTAACCATAAGTTTAATGGGTATATGGATTATTTTTATGTAGGAAACCATGGTGGTAATGTTGGTTTACAAGATGCCTATTTAAAATTGAAGTATAAGACTGAAAAATTTTGGGTAGGTGCTGATGCACACTTATTTTTTGCTGCCAATAATGTTTGGGATGGATTTAAATATGGGCAAGATAATATAACCGCACAATCCGTTTTAAATACTGAAATTACTGCCGCAACAAATCAATCGGAAATAGATGCTGCCTTAACTAAGTATGATGCTTTTACCGAAACTAAATATACTGACTATACCATGAGCAGTTTATTTGGTACAGAAATAGATTTAACATTTGGTTTTAATGTTTCTAAAGGAGTAACTTTTAAAGGCGGATACTCAGTAATGCTGGCTACCGAAACACTAGCTTACCTAAAAGGTACAACAGATTACCAAGGGCAAGGATATACCAATGAATTAAGTAGTTGGGGATGGGCAATGCTTATTGTTAAGCCCAACTTTACTGCAAAAAAAGAAAAAAAATAATCTAACTAAATATTAATTAAAATTACAAAACATGAAAAAAGGAAAATTAAACCTAGCATTTAAAACATTAGCACTTTCTAGTGTTGTTTTATTGGCTTCTTGTGGTGGTCATGATGATGGTAACCATACTAAAGCAGATTCAAGATTAATTAAAGTAACTGGAGAAATGAAAGCTGAATTAACAGCTCCACCTTTGGTACCTGCACCTGTAGGCGATAGAGAAGCAAAAAAATTAATTGTTGACATGGAAATTCTTGAAGAAGAAGGAACTATGACAGATGGAGTTAAATATGTGTATTGGACTTTTGGAGGTTCGGTACCAGGTAGTTTTATTAGAACTAGAGTTGGTGATGAGGTAGAGTTTACCTTAAAAAACCACCCTGATAATAAATTACCACATAATATAGATTTGCATGCTGTAACTGGGCCAGGAGGTGGAGCAACCTCTTCTTTTGTTGCACCAGGGCATGAAGTTAAATTTTCTTTTAAAACATTAAATCCAGGTTTATATGTTTACCACTGTGCAACAGCACCAGTAGGAATGCACATTGCCAACGGAATGTATGGTTTAATTTTAGTTGAGCCAGAAGGAGGTTTACCAGAGGTAGATAGAGAGTATTATGTAATGCAAGGTGATTTTTACACTAAAGGAGAAAACGGAGAACCAGGTTTACAACCTTTTGATATGCAAAAAGCGGTTGATGAAGATGCGGACTATGTAGTATTTAATGGTAAAGTTGGTGCCTTAACTGGTGATAATGCTATTACAGCTAAAGTTGGTGAAACTGTTCGTCTATATGTTGGTAATGGTGGACCAAACTTAGTATCTTCTTTTCACGTAATTGGTGAAATTTTTGACAGAGTAAACATTGAAGGAGGTTCTGCTGTTAACGAAGATGTTCAAACAACTCTTATTCCTGCAGGTGGTGCAGCAATCGTAGAGTTTCAAGTTGATGTTCCTGGTACATTTATTCTTGTAGATCACTCTATTTTTAGAGCATTTAACAAAGGGGCTTTAGGTATGCTTAAAGTTGAAGGTTCAGAACTGGTTAACATCTATTCTGGTAAACAACAAGAAGGTATTTATAATCCTGAAGGAGGAACAATACAAGAAATGCCAGGGGCTGCTTCTGAAGCTCCAGAAGCACCAACTGCTAATGCAATAGGAGAAAGAATAGAATTAGGAAAACAAATTTATTCTCAAACTTGTTTTGCTTGTCACCAAGGTGAAGGACAAGGAATTCCAGGAGCTTTTCCTCCTTTAGCAAAATCTGATTACTTAAATGATGATGTTAACAGAGCAATAGACATTGTTTTACATGGTAAAACTGGAGAAATTACAGTAAATGGTAAGAAATACAACAGTGTAATGACTGCCCAAACATTAAGTGATGAAGAGGTTGCCAATGTTTTAACTTATATTTACAACAGTTGGGGCAACAATAAAACAGAAGTTACTCCAAACATGGTTGCAAAAGTTAAAAGTGGACATTAATGATTAGGTTAGGCTTTCATTTGCTATTGGTTTTAAGCTTACTCCAACTTAATGGAGTAAGCCAAACCAACACGGAAATGAATAAAATTAAGGGGGGCAGTTTTGTTCCCCTTTATGGTTCTGACTCAAATGGAGTTTACGTAAATAGCTTTATGCTAGATGCTTACCCCGTAAGCAATCAGCAATATTTAGCCTTTGTAAAAGCTTATCCAAAATGGAAAAGATCTAGTGCTTTAAAATTATTTGTAGATAATAACTACTTAAGAAAATGGAAAAGCGATATAGAACTTGGTGATGATATGAATCCCAATTCAGCAGTAACCAATGTATCATGGTATGCAGCAAAAGATTATTGTGCCTGCCAAAACAAACGATTACCCACTATGGACGAATGGGAATTTGCAGCAATGGCTAGTGAAACAAAACCTAACGCCCAAGCAGATAGTGTTTTTAACCAGCAAATTATTGAAAGCTATGAACTGCCAAAAACTTACAAAAATGAAATTGGTAAAAAGTTTAAAAATTACTGGGGAATTTACGACATGCACGGTTTAATTTGGGAATGGACAAGCGACTTTAATTCTGTGTTAATTTCGGGAGAATCTCGCCAAGATGTAGATACAGAAAGAAATTTATTTTGCGGAAGTGCCTCTATTAATGCAAGTAATTTAATGGATTATGCAGCATTTATGCGTTACGCATTTAGAGGAAGTATAAAAGCAAAATACGGCATCCAAACATTAGGATTTAGATGTGCTAAAACGATAAAAAAATGAAGAAAATAATAATTATAAGTAGTCTATTAATAGCTTTAACTGCAATTGTTAGTTCGTGTAATTCTAACGAAAATTATACCGAAGAGGTTACGAAAAAATATGAATGTCCCATGAAATGTGAAGGAGACAAAACATATAACGCTCCTAATACTTGCCCTGTTTGTAAAATGGATTTAACACTTCTGGATGAAAACACTAAAACCATTGAAAACTCGAGCGATATACCAGCAGAATCTATTTTTAACCTGACATCTAAATGGAACACTCAAAATAATGAAACCATAGAATTGACAGATTTAAAAGGAGATGTTTTAGTAATGGTAATGATTTACACTACCTGTAAAGCTGCTTGCCCCAGATTGGTTGCAGATATGCGTAGCATTCATCAAAAAGTTGGTGATAGTAATGTAAAATACGTTATGGTAAGTATTGATCCTGAAAATGATACCCCAAAACGTTTAAAAGAATTTGCTATAGAAAATCAAATGGATAACGACCAATGGATTTTCTTGCAAGGAACAGTAGATGATGTACGTGAGTTTTCTAATGTATTAGCAGTTAAATACAAGCAAATATCTCCAATAGATTTTTCACATTCTAATATCATTAGTGTGTTTGATAAAGAAGGCGTTTTACAACATCAACAAGAAGGATTAAATGTTGATAATGTAGCAACAGTTGAACAAATTATTGGATTGGTAGAGTAAAATTTATCCAACTTAAAATCTATTTGATGGATGTTAAATGGTTTAAAATAAGTTTACTATTTCTTTTTAGTGCAGCACTAATGGGAACATTACTTCGTGCATTTTCTGTATTTGAAGTGCCATTACAATATATTAATTTAGTACATTCTCACTCTCATGTTGCATTTCAGGGTTGGGTATATACCCTTTTGTTTTTAATGGTTGTAAAATTATTTTTAACCGAAGAGCAAATTAAAAAAAGCCGCTATCCCTTACAATTTAAACTTACTATTTTAATTATTATTGGGGTTATGATATCCTTTATTTTACAAGGTTATGGTAAGTTTTCCATCATCTTTTCATCATTATTTCAGTTAATGAATTACTGGTTTATTTTACGATTTTTTAAAGATGTTAAAAACACTAAAAAATCTATTTCTCTTCAATTTATTAAAACCGGATTTTGGCTAGGATTACTATCAACATTAGCACCTTGGGGAATTGGAATTTTGGCAGCTAAAGGATTTGCAAACACAGAAGCTTACCACTCGGTAATTTATTTTTTACTGCATTTTCAGTACAACGGTTTGTTTTTATTTGTACTAATTGGTTTACTTTTTAAATGTTTAGAAAACCTAAAAACTACTTTTAATCCACAAAAAGCAAAACTATTTTATTGGCTAACTACTGCAGCAGTAATTCCGGCCTATACCTTATCTTTATTAGGTATGAGTTTTAAAAACTATATGTACGCACCCGCTATCATTTCAGGAGTACTACAATTAGTTGGGTTGTTTTATTTATTTCAACTCGCTAAAAGTATTAGTTTAAAAAAGTTTGCAAAAAAAGTAAGCTTAGTAAAACCATTTTTACTTATTGCAATTGGGGCTTTTTCTTTAAAAACGATATTGCAATTACTATCAGTAATACCACAAGTAGAAGCATTTGCTTTTACTAACCGCTTTTTAATTTTAGCCTATTTACACTTGTGTTTTATTGGTGTTATATCGTTTGGTTTATTGGGTCTTTTATTTCATTTAAAATGGCTTAAATTAAATTGGCTTACAAAAGCTGGCAGCTCATTTTTATTGGTTGGTTTTTTAGCTAGCGAATTTATATTGATATTTAGTGGCTTAGGCTGGTCTAACTCACCTTCAGATTTATTAATACTTAGTGCTTTTATGGCACTTGGTATTTTATTATTATTAATTAGTAAAACCTCTAAAAAAATTACATTATGAAAATAGAATCATTTAACGAAAACCTTGTTTTTAATAACGATAAAGTAACAACTAGTGTTTTATTAGAATCTTCTTTTTCTAAAGAAATACGCATCCTATTAAAAAAAGGACAAACAATGAAAGAGCACAAAACGCCCTATTCTATTGTTGTTCATTTAGTAGATGGTGCTATAGATTTTGGCGTTAATGGATTTAATCATCCCTTAAAAAAAGGAGCTATTATTACTTTAGAAGGTAATGTACCTCATAATTTATTTGCTAAAGAAGATAGTGTTGTTCGCTTAACGCTATCTAAATACGATAAAGCAGAACGCGTTGAAGAAGTTGCTAAAACATCCTAAAAAAATATGAAAGAAATAGAAAACAGAGCAGACGTAGAAAAGTTAGTAAATACTTTTTATGCAAAAGTTAGATTAGACCATTTATTAGGTCCAATTTTTAACAGCCATATTCCTGATGAAAAATGGCCTGAACATTTGAGTAATTTAACTGATTTTTGGGAAACTAATTTATTCGGAATTAGAAAATTTAAAGGAAACCCATCTCAAAAACATGTTAATGTAGATAAAAACTTAAACTATAGCGTAGAACAAACACATTTTGGACAGTGGTTAAATTTATGGTTTCAAACCATTGACGAATTATTTGAAGGAGAACGTGCCAACAAAGCCAAAGAAGCTTCAAGAAGAATGGCTTCAGCTCAATTTATGATGATGTGGCACCATAGGCCTGAGAATAGTATGAAATAAACAACTATGGACTGAAAATTCATAGTTTTAATTCGTAGACTGAAAGTCTGCTTCGTGAAATGCCTAGTGAAGTACAGAAAATAATGCACAATTGATTTGTGTATTCGTGGCTAAAACATTTATAGAAACTAAAGTAGCTGCAATGAAATTACAGGGCCTTAACCTTTAACTAAAAAAAAATTACACTCTTTTTTACAGTAACTTTACATCAATTTACAATTGATTTACCATATAAAGATTGATTAGGATATAGTTTTGAGATTTATTAATCCTTAAAAACAACACACATGAAAAAGAGCATTTTAATTTTAAGTTCATCAATTGCAGTAGCTAGCTTATCGGCTTTTGGTTATTTAACCACACCTACACAATCTAGTGGCATAATAGAAAAAGAAATCGTTAAAAAACCTAAGCTTCCTTTTTTCTACGATTATGGAACTCGGTTTGGAGGAATAACTAAAACTGAAATTCAGAACGCTACCTCAGTAAAAGACTTTTTCCCTAAAGAACATGTAAAACGCATTGTATCATATAAAAAATTGAGTTTAATTATTATTGAGAAGGAAAGACAAACAGATAAAAGAGCTTACAGTAAAGGACCAAAATTAAGTGCTGCTCAACGTAAAATATTATTAGCTGCTGATTACTCTACCAGTTTTAACCTAAGAGCAGATTGCATACACCGAAATCCAGAAACAGGCGAATTAGAAGAAAGTTTTTACAGTCCGCATTTAACAATTGTACCCGAAAAAGAAGTTGAATATATTGATGGCAAAGAAGCCTTGTTAAGTTTTTTAAAGGAAAACAGTAAAAAAGAAAAAAAAGCTGCTCATCAATTAGAGAAACTAAGGCCTGCCAAACTTCATTTTACCGTTACTAAAGAAGGAAAAGTTGCTAA
Organism: Vicingaceae bacterium; assembly: GCA_049608005.1. GTDB lineage: Bacteria > Bacteroidota > Bacteroidia > Flavobacteriales_E > Vicingaceae. The sequence goes on along the minus strand of JBMYXB010000007.1, from coordinate 9,547 downwards.
TGTTTATATTGGCAATCATTCTGGTTATCAACCTATTGATGAAAAGCTGACTGAATTGCTTTATAAATTACCTGGTAAATGGAAAGCAGCAGAAAACAGTAAAGGAGAAAAAGTTGATCAAGAATTAGTTGTTTCTTATGGTTTAGAAGGATGTTAAATAATTAAAATAAAAGGTATTTATAAAACGGTTAGCATAAGAGTGTTAACCGTTTTATAATTTTAAGTGATAAGGTAATTGAAGTCTTTTCTAAAAAAGACTTGACTTTCATACCAAAACGACTAATTTCGTTAATAGATGCGAGTAGATATCGAAAATCCAAGAATAAAATGTTACCAATGCATGCAACCTTCAATTACATGTATTTGTAAACACATCAATACTTTACAAACTAATACTCGTTTTATTATTTTGATGCACCCTAAGGAGTACAAAAAAGAAAAAAACGGAACAGGGCGTATGACTAAGCTTCAGTTGGAGAATTCTGAAATTATAGTTGGTGTGGATTTTACTAATAATAAGCGTGTTAATGAGTTGCTTAAAAATAGTGCTTCTTTTTTGCTTTACCCTGGAAACGATAGTTTTAACCTTTCTACAGAAAAAAATACCGAAGTAAATTCGTTTATAGGCAATCATGCAAACATCTTTATTTTAGATGGTACTTGGCCTTGTGCCCGAAAAATGATTAAACTGAGTAAGAACTTACAAACTCTAAAAAGAGTGAGTTTTGACAATACCATCAAATCAAAATTTATTATAAAGCAACAACCAGAGCCACTTTGTTTAAGTACAATTGAGTCGGTTTATACTGTACTTAATTTATTGAAAAAAGGTGATGTAGAACACTGCATAACAAAGGATTTTTTGCTGCCTTTTGAAAAAATGATTGAGAACCAAGTTGAGTTTATTCTAAACCCTCCTACCAATAGCTATCGTCCCAATAAAAACAGAAAAATTACTCCCAAGGATAGGTATAAGAAAAAAGCCCAAAGAAATACTATTTTTAACCAAGAAGGTTAAGTAATAAATAACCAAAAGACTGTTTATTTAATCCTATTTTATTGACTTTCTGCTTAAAAACAGCTACCTTCGTTTAACGAACGCTAAATGTTATTGAAACAACACTTAGCTGAACATTGGCAAACATAGAAAATGAAAAAGGTAATAATATTTTCATTACTTATCCTTGGACTTCTAATTTGGAATAATATTTTTCCAGTGTGGATTATGTCAGGGACATATGTAAGTAATAATTCCGAACCAATTCTTGAAGGTCCTAGCGGTATTGATACGTTAATTCTAAATAATGACGGGACTTTTGAATCTGGTTGGGCAAGTGGAAGATGGAAAGTAGAAAATGGAGATTTTAAAGCCTCATATTCCTACACTTTTGGTGAAGCAGGGTTTAATAATTCTATTTACAGACCATTTTTTATTGGAAAACCAAGGATTTCACTGTTCAAGGACTTAAACTATTATTACAAAAAAGTAAAATAGCGGAATTCTAGCATTTAGTCTTAAAAACTTTTATTTAAAAAGTTCTACATATGGGAACTTTTAATTACTTTTGTACGTATAATGAAAAGAATATTTGCAAAAAGTACGTTAAGAACTTATTGGCTAAAACATGCTGATTCGGAACAATATTTAAAAACTTGGTACGACACAGCGGCAAGCTCAAATTGGAAATCGCCAAACGATGTTAAAAAGACTTATGCTAACGCTAGTATTCTTAAAAGCGGACGAATTGTTTTTAATGTTAAAGGAAATTCGTACCGTTTAATTGTAAAATTCAATTTTGAGAAACAATGGGCATTTATTCGTTTCGTTGGCACTCATGCTGAATATGATAAAATAAATGCAGACACAATTTAAATTATAAGCCATGAAAATTAAACCTATAAAATCCGAAGCTGATTATCAAGATGCATTAAACAGACTTGATGTAATTTTTAATGCAAAAATTGGCACTAAAGAAAGTGATGAAGCGGACATTCTTGGATTATTAATTGATGATTATGAAAATATCCATTACCCAATTGAAGCTCCAGACCCGATTGAAGCAATAAAAATAAGAATGAAAGAACTTCATTTGAAACAAGTTGATTTAGTTCCAGAAATAGGTGGGAAAAGTAGAGTTTCAGAAGTTTTAAACCGTAAACGTAAATTAACCATTGATATGATTAGAATACTAACTGAAAAGCTAAGTTTATCTGCTGGACTTTTAATAAAAGATTATCAGTTAACTCAATAAAAACGATTTGCCAACAATGGCTATACGTAATGCGGGTATTCTGCTAAACGAAAGGTCAGGGCATTTCATGAAGTCGGCCAATACTTTAATTTGGTGTTTAAAGTGAATAAATTAAAAACAAAATATAAACTCTTGGCTACGTGCAGATTTGAAAACTCCGCTTTTCAAATCCCGCACTTCGCATAGCCGAGTCGTTAAACGAAATTATTCCTTTTCATCTATTCTTGCTTATGGCAACTCTCTATTTCGTTGGTTTGTTCATTATAACTAGGACTTAAATAAGGAATATTTAAATTGGCTCCTCGTACAATTAAAAGCAGTGCAATAACAATGGTTAGGTAAGGCATTATTTTGTTAATCTTAACTTTAGTTATGGGTTTAAAACTATTGCTTAAATAAGTTATACTAAACATCATAGGAATTGTTCCTAATCCAAAAACCAACATAAATAAAGCACTATTTACAATGTACAATTGTAATAAAGCTCCTTGCAACGCAATAAATACTACTCCGCAAGGTATTAAGCCATTTAACACTCCTAGTATATATAAACCATTGTTGGTTTTCTTTTTTAAAAACACCCCCAATTTGGCTTTTACAAAAGTGTTAAACTGAAAGGCATACTTGTTGGTTACATTTAGCTTAACAAGCTTTTTAGCAAATATTACATACACGATTAAAAGTACTCCTAATACAATACTTATAATTTGAGAAACACCCATAAAACGTAGGCCTTCACCAAAAAAACCAATAAGCAAACCCAAAATACTGTAAGTGGTTACTCTACCTAAATTATAAATAATAATGCCTAATATTTTACCTGGTTTACTTCTTTGCCCTACAGGCAAAACAAAAGCAATTGGGCCACACATTCCTAAGCAGTGCAAACTGCTTAACAAACCCAACGATATTGCTGTAATAAATAACGTAATCATTTTGCTAGCTTACGTAACACGATTTTTCTATGTGATACTTTTTACTGTTGGCTTCCCATAATATTTTAATGGTATAATTTCCTTTTTGCAAATTAGTTTTATTAATTGTTAAAATATTGTTTGCAGTAATATCTAACTGCTTTTCAAAATCATATTTTACATTTTTAGGGTGGTAAAAATGTATAATTCCTTTTGCTGTACTAAAATCAGCTTGCTCAGGAAATTGAATCGCTAATGTGTGTGCATCTTGTTGTATAACAAGGTTATTTTTTAATTCTAATGCATTCTTTTTGGCATCAATAGTTGCCTGGTAATTTACTTCTTGTTGGTAATAATCTTCGGCTACCAAATCGGTATCTAAAGTTGCGGTATAGCTTACCATACTTATTATAAAGCCCATAAACAATACAAAAATTAGTGCTATTCTCCACATACTCTTAAGTTTAAAAGTTCTTAAAGTTTGAAAGTCAAAAGTTTAGTTATTTAACTTTTATAATTCCTATTTCCTTATGCCGTACAGGCATTTTCATTCTAAATAGATTCCTCTGTTACGCTCACGCTCCAATCGGAATGACATTACAGCAAGGGGCCCATAAAAATAGTAGTTCGTTTTTCAATTAACTCCCCATTACCATAAATACCTATTGTAATTTTATTTTTACCATGTTTAATATCTCCCTTATCCATAGTTACCACAAACTTTCCTTTAGTTTCACTCTGCTCCTCTAATTCTATCTGGTCTTTTACTACATCAATTTTTCCTTTTTCTTCAAGTAATTTTAATGTTACCACAAAGTTTTTAGTGGTTTTGTTGATCAGTGTTACATCATAAATGTTACTCATTCCATTTTTACCTACCGATTTTTGAATAGTTCCTTTAGCTCTAGTTATGGTAGCATCAAAATCTTTACGAGTAATTACTAATGCAGCTAAAAATACAGTTAATAATACTAGTACCACACTATAAAAAATGGTTCGTTTTGTCCATGTAAAAGGAACAGAGTTTTTAATTCCTTCTTCAGAATCTAAGCGAATTAAACCTTGTTCTAAACCGGTTTTTTCCATCATAAAGTTACACGCATCAATACATGCTGTACAGTTAACACATTCTAATTGTGTTCCGTTTCTTATGTCAATTCCTGTAGGGCAAACATCAACACACTGGTTACAGTCAATACAATCTCCTTTACCTGCTTCTTTACGATCTTCGTTTTTTCTAAACTTCCCTCTTCCTTCACCTCTAACATAATCGTATCCAACAATTATCGATTTACTATCTAACAATACCCCTTGTAATCTTCCGTAAGGGCAAATAGTTGTACAAACCTGCTCTCTCATAAAAGCAAATACGCCATAAAAAACTAAAGAAAAAATTAACAAAGAAACTAACCCTTCTATATGTTCTGCAGGGCTTTCTGTTTGTATTTGCCACAAGGCATCAGCACCAATAATATAGGCTAAAAAGGTATTAGCTATTAAAAAAGAAATTCCGAAAAAAATACCTTGCTTTAGTGTTTTCTTAAAAATCTTATTAGCGTTCCAAGGTTGTTTATCAAGCTGTTTTTGTTGTTTATAATCTCCTTCTATAATGTATTCTATTCTTCTAAAAACCATTTCCATAAAAATGGTTTGCGGACAAACCCACCCACAAAAAATACGACCAAAAACAATGGTAAAAAGAGCTATAAAAACAATACCTGTTAGCATAGCAACTGCAAAAATAAAAAAATCTTGTGGCCAAAATATCTTACCGAAAATAATAAACTTACGTTCTATAATATTGAACAATAATAAAGGTAAGCCATTTATTGTTACATGGGGTGTACCAAATAGCACAATCAGCAACACATAACTAACAATTTTTCTTTTGGTAAAAAACGCTCCTTTAGGTTTCTTTGGGTAAATCCACTTTCGCCCACCATCAGCATTTATTGTTGCTAACGAATCTCTATACCCTTCTGAGTCTTCTGCCATATTTTTACTTACTACTTGGTAATTTTAGTTCCTTCAGGAGCTTTTCCTTCGGCATATTTCATAGATAGTACATAAGATGAAACCTGTTGCAATTCTATCGGATTCATTTTACTTTCGTGCTCTGGCATCCCATTACTTGTACCATATTTAATAGTGGTAAAAACCGTTTTAACATCTCCTTTACCATACATCCAATGATCGTCTGTTAAATTTGGCCCTACCAATCCTTCACCATTATTTTTATGACAAACTACACAATTTAATAAATATAAGTTTTTTCCTTTTTCAAGTTCGGCTGCCTCGGTTAACAATTCAACATTGTTTTCATCCACATTCATTGCCATTTTAGACATGTAAGCGTCAACTTCAACTTGAGCCGCATCAACAGTTTTTTGATATTCTACAGCTTGTAAATCTCCTGTTCCGATAACATGAAAATGAATTAAATATGCAAATGCAAAAATTATTGTTGCAACAAAACTCCACACCCACCAAGGTGGCATATCGTTGTCTAACTCCATAATTCCATCATACTCATGCTCTAATAAGATAGATGCCTCATCTTCAATAGCAACTGCACCTGTTAACATTTTAATTACGTTATCTTCGGTATCCTCTTCCCCAACTAACATTTTTTCTTTAGAAATAAGCGTTGGATCGTAGCTATTTATAATCGTTTTTAAGGTCTTTTTTTGATCAAATAAAATAAAGAGAAGTACCAGGTTAACAATAAAAAGTATAATATTATCCGCATTGGATACCATCAACCAACCATCTTGTTCAAAATCGAAACTCATAGCATTTCCATTAAAAGGAGCTAGCATTATTAATGCTAAAAATACTGTAGCAACACTTCCGCTGCTTCCTTTTGATTTCTTTTCGTCATCTTTCTTTTTCATCTTAAGAACAGAGAAAGTTTGGATAGTTTTAGAAATAGAAACAATTCCTAAAATCAAGAAAATTGCAGTAATTACAAGTGCAAAAAAGATTAATCTTCTTGTGTTGTTATTCGATTTTGCAAAAGCCTTTGCTTCAGCTTCAGGCATTTTGTATTCCGTTAACGCTTCCCCTGGTTTTCTTCCTGGTTTTTCTACAATAACAGTTGCCCCGCTTTCTTCTTTTGGTTTTTCTACAACTACATCAGCATCAACAAAATCAAAAATTGCAGTAATTTCAGCGTCTGATATATTTTGAGCATTCATAGCAATTGGTGTAATATCCCAAGCAATTTTTGCCATTTCTGATTTACCACTATTGTACAATTCTGCTGGGTTTTTAACCCACTTAATTAAGTTTTCAACTTCACCAGCATCAGCCCATTTGGCTTTAACACCTTTTAACCCTGGCCCTACTAAAGTACCCTCTATTTTATGACAAGCAGCACAGTTATTTTTAAACAATTTAGCACCATCTTGTGCTTTTACAGTATTGATTGTAAATAACGTTAGAGCAATAACAACTATAGATATTAAACTATTTTTCATCATCATTTTTTTATTTATCGTTTAAAGGATAGTTACCCATCTCTTTTATGTAATTTTTATTTGCCGAAAATACCCACCAAAACAATCCTGCAAAAAAGATTGTAAAAATGAGTAAAGAAATAATCGGAAATATTTCTATACCATCTATGGTAGCCATGTTATCTTTTATAAATCTTAACATAATTATTCAGCGTTTATATCAGTTCCTAATCGTTGCAAGTAAGCAATTAATGCCACCAACTCTTTTTCACTCAACTCTTTAACATCTGCATCCGTAAACTCTTTATTATCAGGGTTTGAAGTATAGATATCTTTTGCAATTTCAAAAGCTTGTGCATGTAAATCATCCAAAGCTTGTTCATCATAACCTTCTGCATAAGGTACTCCCAAGGTTTGCATTGCTCTAATTTTTTTACCAATTAAATCAGTATCCAATTTATCATCACGCAACCAAGCATAAGCAGGCATAAAAGATCCAGGAGAAGTTTCTTTTGGCATAATCATGTGGCTAAAGTGCCAATAGTTACTTTTCTTGCCACCTTCACGAGCTAAATCTGGACCTGTTCTTTTAGATCCCCATAAAAATGGATGATCGTAAACAAACTCTCCAGCCTTAGAGTATTCTCCATATCGTTTGGTATCAAACCTCAACGGTCTAATCATTTGCGAATGACAATTGTTACATCCTTCTCTAATATAAATATCCCTACCCTCTAATTCTAAAGGAGTATAAGGTTTAACTGCTTCTATTGTAGGTATGTTAGAATCTACAATAGCAGTTGGTATAATTTCAATAATACCTCCTATTGCTACGGCTATCAAACTAAATACTAACATTTTAACAGGTTTTCTTTCTATTGCTTTATGCCATCCTTCACCTTTAATTTTTGATGGTGCTTTTAATAATGGTGCAGCTTCTGCATCTTCATCAGCAACAAAATTTCCTTGTTTTGCAGTTTTAAATAAATTGTATGACATTATTACTGCTCCAATTATAAACAAGAATCCTCCAAAAGCTCTTAACATATACATTGGGCGAAGCTTAGTTACAGTATCAATAAATTCGTATTCTAAGTTTCCGTCTGGCTTAAATTCTTGCCACATTAACCCTTGTACAAAACCTGCCCAATACATTGGTATTGCATAAAACATAATACCTAAAGTTGCAATCCAAAAGTGATAATTTGCTAATTTTTTAGAAAACAACTTGGTCTTAAACAATACAGGAAATAACCAATATAACATACCAAATGTGAACATTCCATTCCATCCTAAACCACCAACGTGCACGTGAGCTACAACCCAATCGGTAAAGTGTGTAATTGAATTAAAGAATTTTAAAGAAAGCATTGGCCCTTCAAAAGTTGACATACCATAACATGTTAAGGCAACCACCATAAACTTTAAAGTAACATCATCTCTTACTCTATCCCAAGCACCTCTTAAGGTTAATAACCCGTTTAACATCCCGCCCCAAGATGGTAATAACAACATAATAGAAAATGCCACTCCTAAAGATTGAGCCCAATCTGGTAAAGAAGTATATAATAAGTGGTGCGGCCCTGCCCATATATATAAGAAAATTAACGCCCAAAAGTGAATAATAGATAATCGGTAAGAATAAACTGGACGACCAGAGGCTTTAGGTACAAAATAATACATTAAACCTAAATAAGGAGTTGTTAAGAAAAATGCAACCGCATTATGCCCGTACCACCATTGTACCAAAGCATCCTGAACCCCTGCGTACCATGAATAACTTTTCATAAAAGATATTGGCAACTCAAATGAGTTAAAAATATGTAGCATAGCTACAGTAACAAATGTTGCAATAAAAAACCATATTGCAACGTATAAATGTTGTACTCTTCTTGTTAAAATGGTAGCAAACATGTTCCAGCCCCAAACAACCCAAATACCCGCAATCATAATGTCTATCCACCATTCTAATTCGGCATATTCTTTAGAGGTATTCATTCCTAAAGGCAAGGTTATTACAGCACAAACAATAATTAATTGCCATCCCCAAAAGTTAATATTACTTAACTTATCACTCCACATACGTGTTTTTAATAATCGCTGTAAAGAGTAATGTACACCTGTAAAAATTCCATTTCCTACAAAAGCAAAAATTACTGCATTGGTATGCAGTGGTCTTAACCTTCCAAAAGAAATGTATTTAAAACCTAAATATTCATTAAAAAATAGTGGGAATGCTAACTGTAAGGCTACAATTAACCCTACAATCATTCCGATTATACCCCAAATTATTGTTGCATAAGCAAACTTCTTTACGATACTATTATCGTACTTAAATTTTTCCAGTTCCATTCAAATTATCGTTTAATTTTTTATCGTTTTGTTGTTCATCATCAAAAAGAATTCTTACAGAAGGTGTATAGTCATCTTCAAACTGACCAGTTTTAGATGCCCATAAAAAAAACAAAAGAAATACAATTGCAATAACAATACTAACTCCTATTAACAAGTATATTACTCCCATCCTAACTAATCCTAAACCTTTAAAGTAAAAAGTAAAAGTATATATTTTGTCTAAGCCAACCTAAAAACGAAAGTCAATAAAAAAACTGACTTTCATCAGTTTTTAAAATGGTGCTTACCGTAAAAGCGTATAAGTAATGTTGCCATTAACACTACCGAAATAGAACTTAAAGGCATTAAAATTGCAGCAATTAATGGTGATAACTGGTTGGATATTGCAAAAGATAAACCTATTACATTATACAGTAAAGAAATAGTATAACTCACTTTAAGAACTGACAAACTGTATTTTCCGAATTGAATAAAGTCAGGGATTTTTGAAAATTTTTTGGCATCCAAAATACCATCACAAGCAGGGGTAAAATTATAAACATCTTCAGAAATCACAATTCCTATATCA
>JBMYXB010000006.1:0-38518 GCA_049608005.1 Vicingaceae bacterium | reverse complement strand
GGTAAAAAAACATCCGTTAATATTAAAGACATTCTTTACCTTAAAGCAGACGGCATATACACTGAGCTACACACTACAAATAAAAAAATGTTACTACGAACTAGTATAAAATCGTTTGAACAAGAATATCCTTTAATAAAACTTGTTAGAATACACAGGTCTTTTGCTGTAAATATTAAAGCTATAGTTTCTATTTCAACTTCAGAAATCCAATTACCAAACACTTCTTTACCAATTTCAAGATCATACAAAGAAGAAGTTCATACGGTTTATAATGAGTTACCTTACTTATAAAAGTGGTTTTTTAGTTAACAGCGTATTTAATTAAGAACATTTTGTATCTTACAATTTTTCTACTAATTGAAAATATCACCAAAATACGCTCACTATTTTTTAGCTAGTCTTTGTCTTGATTTTGCCATTTTATATCTTGCATCATTAGAACTAATACAAAACAATAGGCTAGAAATAACGCTATTAATATGGACAATTAGTAACCTTATCAATTATCCATCTAGCGATAGCCGAAGGTATGTGAGTTATTTTAAAACATTAAAATTAGCGGTTAAACAACTCTTTACTTTTTTAATTATTTATGTTGTTGTTTTTAAAACTTCAAATAGCATTGATGTAAAAACATTCTTTACCAACTTAATAGCAATAACATTTATTTTGTTTTTTAGTAAACTACTTTTTTTACTAATTGTTCGATTATACAGAATAAAAGGTTTGGGCTTTAATCGATTTATTATTATTGGTGAATCTACAACAATGCAAGAGTTAACCACTAATTTATTAGCAGAAAAAGGTGCGGGAAATGTATTGGAAAAAGTGATCAAGAAGTTTGATAATTTAAAATCGATAGAATCAATTATTTTATCTAGAACCTTAAATGAAATATACTGTTCTTCATCAGCAATAGACCACATCCAACTAGCTAGCTTAATGGGGTTAGCCTTTAAAAATGATGTTGATTTTTATGTTATTTCAGATAACAAAACAAATAATCAATGGATAGATTCGCAGCATACATTTTTATCTCAAGAAATAACTGTTTACCCATTAATGGACAAGAAAAATATACTTATTAAAAGGTCTATCGATATCTTATTATCAATAATAGTAATTGCCTGTATATTATCGTGGATGGTTCCTATTTTGGGTATTTTAATAAAGCTAGAATCTAAAGGACCTGTCTTTTTTATACAACCAAGAGCTGGCAGAGAAGGGAAGTACTTTTTGTGTTTAAAGTTTAGATCAATGAGAGCATCAAAAGATATTTCTCAAGCCTCTAAGAATGATTTAAGAGTTACAAAAATTGGTAAATTTATTAGAAAAACGAGTATTGATGAATTCCCACAATTTATTAATACATTAACTGGGCAAATGTCAGTTGTTGGACCTCGTCCACACATAAAATCTTTAAATGACAAATACAACAGCAATGTAAACAATTACAACAATAGGCTACTTGTTAAACCTGGTATTACAGGGCTTTCTCAGGTTACAGGACACAGGGGGGAAACAATAAATAATCAAGCCATGCAAAATAGGATACGAGTAGATTTATTGTACATTAAAAACTGGTCTGTTTGGCTTGATATAAACATTCTTTTTAAGACAGTTAGTAAAAATTTATTTTTTGCCGATAGTGATGCTTATTAAATCATCTATCTACTATTGCATACCAAATAAACTTTGGTACAACGCTGAGATAGCGTTTAAATAATCTTTTGGGTTCTTGCAAAAATCTAAAAAACCATTCCATGCCTATATTTTGTATCCATTTAGGGGCTTTCTTAACCTGATTGGTATGAAAACCAAATGCTGCTCCAACAGGAACAACAAATTGCACATTGGTATAATGAGAAATTTGCTCTGAAAAGTAGATTTGTTTTGGTGCTCCAAGCCCCACCCAAAGTACATTTGTTTTTGCTTTGTTTATATTATTGGCAATTGCTTTTATTTCCTGATCAGACAATACCTTAAAAGGGGGAGAATAACACCCAACAACATTGTTATTGCCCCACTCTTTTACTTTTTCCTTTAAAAGTTCGGCAGTACCATCTTCCCCTCCACAGAAATAGTGATTTATAGGTAAATGGCTTGTTTTTTTGAGTACTTCTTCAAAAAAATCTGGACCACTGCACCTTGTTGCATTTTTTGCTCCTTTTAATTTTAAAATCCAAGCAGAAGGCATTCCATCTGGCAAGTTCCAATAAAATTTATTTAATATTTTTTTAAATGTTAAGTTGGTTCGTGCATGAACTAAAACATTTGCATCCGAAGGGCTTACCATTAAATTATTAGCCTCTTTACTCGCTAACTTTATAAACTCATCAACAGCACAATCTAAGCCTTTATCGTATAACTCTGTCCCTAACACTTTCATTTGCTAGTAATTTTAGTGTAAATATTCATCAGAGCATTATAATTAGCGGTTTTACTATATTTATTTTTATAATCTAAATAAGCATTTTTAACCATTGTTTCAGCATGGTTTTCTAAAGCCAAATCTATGCAATTTTGTAATTCGTTTACAGCTTTAGGTTTAAAAAGCAACCCATTTTGTTTGTGATTAATCATGGTTTGCATCGCTCCAAGGTTACTAGCAACTACCAAAGTTTTACTTGCAAAAGCTTCTAAAATAGTCATTGGCATGCCCTCATAACAAAATGATGGTAAAATAAGCGCTTTGGCTTTTTGAATTAAATTTATTGTTTTTTCATACGGCTGCTTACCTAGCAATTCAATATTATCCAAATTTTCTAGTTCACTTTTTAAGTCTCCTTCTCCAACAATTTTAATCGGTATTTTTAAAGATTTGCTAAGTTTTTTAAACATTCTAACCCCTTTGTTTTCGTCTAACCTGCCTACATATATCAAATAATCTTCTTTTACATGATTAGCATTTAAGTTAAAATCAACAAAATTAGGTTTAATAAAAATTTTATCTTTAGGTAAGCCATGTTCTACAAATTTGTTTTTAGCAAAATCTGTAAAACACAAATAAGCATCTACTAAATCAGACCAAATATTGTTTGTTTTATTTTTCTCAACCATCCTAGCCACAGTATAGGTTTGAAGAGTTGAGTTTCTATAACATTTTTTTGCAACAGCGTTATACGCTGATTTCCCTAAGCAATCCTCACACACTTTTCCATCTCTAAAAAAAAGACCATTAGCACAAATTAAACGATAGTTATGCAGCGTTTGCACAATAGGCACATTTTGGGCTTTGCAGGCTGCATAAACTGATGGTGATATGATGGGAAGCGTATTGTGCACGTGACACACATCTGGTTTATTTTCCTTAAGAATGTTCAAAACCTCATTGTATGAACTATCAGACCATGTTGTATCCTTTAATAACCTTACTTTTTTAATTAAACTGTATTCTGCTATTTCTTTATTATTTCTATAATAGGTAATAACTTCATGTCCATTTTCTTCTAGCAGTTTTTTTTCTGTTTCTACAACTGTAGCTTCTCCACCTCTTAGCTGATAATAATTATGTACTTGTAATATTTTCATTTCTCTTTAATTTGAAAATTCCACAAAGTAGGACACCAATAAAACATGGCAGACATAAATACAAAAAATACAATTCCTTTTTGCCTAAGCATTGCTGATTCTGTTATACAAAAAAATGAGAAAAAAAGGATAAATGAAAAAAACACCATGTTCTTGCTTTTTATAGCTTTTACAAACAAAAAGACTAATATCCCTAAAAATAACAACAATGTTAAAATTCCGTTACTTAACCAATATTGAAGGTACATATTATGGCTATTAAATTTACCGTCTAAGCCAATATTAAATTCCATTTGTTCATACTTTTCAAGTGTTTCATTTCGTCCATCACCTGTACCAACACCAAAAGCCCAATTATTTTTAATTACTTCTAAAGAGCACTCCCACATAGCTAAACGAGTAGCTAATGGCTTTAAATGATTATCTGATAAATCATAAGAAATAGAAAATGTTTCAATTTTTGTTTTTACACCTTGATACATATACACTGCCGAAATTAAAACTACTCCTACTATTAAAAGTTTTAATTTTAATGATGATGTTATTTTTTTTCTAAATTTTAAGAAGACTAAAAGAAGGCATCCTACAGGAAAAATAAAAGCAAATAAAGATGATTTTAATAAAAAAATTAACACACAAAAAAATAGGAAAACTATACTAAAAATAAACTTTCTTGTTTTTGAAATAAAAGAATTTTGAGATATTAATTGATTTAATATTGCAACATTTGCAACGGCTAAATAAAAGGTATAATAAATAGCATGTAAATGAACTGGAGCTGTTAACCTTTGATGCATAAAATGATTATACACAAAATGATCTTTTTGAGTTGGTGTATAAACTGTTCCGGTATTAATGTAATGCAGTGTGGCTGCACCTAAACAATATAAGCCCACTAAAACCGCCATGGCAATAAAAACATCTAACAACAATTGTTTTTGCTTTAAGGTAAACTGAGTAATAGAAATAACAATTACAGGAGCCACCAACAAGCCTAAATGCCTTTCTATTATTGCCCAGCCCTCTTTTAAATCTGCTGTATAAAGCATTCCGAACAACAATACAACAAACAGTAAAGGAAAGCTCCATAAACCTGCATAGCCTTTAAATTGTTGATGCTTTTTAACCAATTTATAGCCTGTAATTAGTGCTAATATAATTATGCTAACACTGTTTATTTTTATTGGTAAAAAGAAAGAAAGCATCAACAAAGCATATCCTAAAAATTCAATTTTTTGTATATAGAAGGATTTAAACATTCATTTCTTTTTGATTATGAGTATAAAAACTCCACTTATAAATTAAAAACCCTAAGCAAGACCAATAAATAGCATTATCATATATAGAAATGGTAATTCCAATGGTAAATAATGGTAAAATAAATATTGCTACAAATACAGCCCTGTTCCATTTTAGCGATGGCATCCAGTTTTTAATTTGATTAAAAATCATTCTAAATAAAAAAAAGAAAAATACTAGCCCAACCACTCCGCTGTTAACAAACACTCCTAAAATAGCATTATGAGAGTGATACATATCTATTGGCAATTTAGACCTAACAGTTAACCAGTACCAGGTTTCAGGAGAAGCGTATTGATAAAACAAATGAGGGCCTGAGCCTATACCGCTACCAAATAAATAATTCCAAAATGAATATTCTTTAATGCCTTCTAAATAAATGTTCCAAATTGCTCCCCTACCTGTTAACATTTGTGATGGAAAATAATATCCTGTTATAGAGTGCATTGATTCTAATAGCTGGAAAAATATTGCTCCAAAAACAAGTAACAAAATTAACCCATAAGCAAAAATTCTTTTTTTAGAAATTACCCTAAAACGAGAAAGCACTCCTTTATTAACAAAAGTGAGATAAAACAAAAACAACAAGATAGCACACCCCAATACAGCTTTAAAATAAGTAGCTAAAGCAACAGCTATTAGCAACAACATCATCCAAAAACCTTTTGTTTCTTCTTTAAAATACTGAAACAAAACTAAAAAACTTATAATAACAGAAAGCTCCGAGCCATGATACAAAAAGCCATTAGGGCGTGGTGTTCCTACGCCATCTTGGTAAGAATAATTTATATAAGTAGCATTCCAGAAGGTTATTGGAAGAATTTCAAAAAACTGTAAAACTGCAATACTTATTGGGATGAAGAGAAATAAATAAAATCGTTTCTGATATTTTTTTAATAAGATCTTAGGCAGTTTATTATTGACTAATAAATCTAACATCACAATTAAAATAAAAGGGCCAAAGAAAAAATCTACAATATTCTTTATATCCCAAAAATCAAAAGCTATTTGTACAATAACAAAACAAGCTGCAAGATATAAAACCCATTTTTTATGAGGGTTAGTTATTAAAATCCATAGTGCACTTAAAAAAATAAGCCCCATGCCAATAAAATGAATTTTTATGGGAAATGGGGGTATAATATTTCCTAAGACAATAATTAATGGAGTAACACTTAGTAGTTCTAAAAATACCAACTGAGCAATGTTATTTCTATTAAATACAATCATCTTAAATCATTTTTTTTATAACCGACTGGTACTTAATCGGCAATAAAATAGCTAATGGCAATAAAACTATACACGTAGCTAAAATAACACCGGTAGATTCAAAGTAATTCAACAGATAGAAAGACAAAGGAATATTAACTAATGCTGAAACAATTAAAATTTTTGTTTGAAGTTTGGTTTCAGAAATACTATTTAAAAAATATCCAAAAATATTATACCAAGTTGTTAGCAGTATAGATAAACATACTGTTAATGATAAAGATAACGAAATATCCAAATCTTTCCCAATCCAAAGATTATATGCAGTGTTTGATAAATACAACATAAAGATGGCTAAAAGGGTAATTCCTCCCCAAAACAATATTAACTTTTTAACATTGTTTTGTATCCATTTTCTATCTTTTTGATGTGCAGCCTCTGCAAATGAAGCCCAATAAGGCAAGAGCACTAAATTAAAAATAACCATAAGAATATTAAAGTACTTAAACACAATGTTGTATTTAGAAACTTCTGTTCCGGATAATTGATTTACAATAATTAAATTATCCGAAGAAAAAATAATCAAAGTACAAACCTGCATTACAAAAAATGATTTGTTTAATTCTTTAAATGGCCTTGTTTTCTCTACAAAAGCAGTAGATAATTTTGGCTTAATTTTTTTAAGGTATGTATTAAATGTAATTATATTAGCAAACGACCAAACCATTAATGGCACTACAGAAAACCAAATACAAAAGAACAAAAATGAAGCTGAAAAATCTAAATACTTAAACAATATTAAGCCCAATAACAACAACCCATTTTGAAGTGCAACAATTAAATAAGTTGTTTTAGTATAATGTATGGCTAATAAAATACTATTTAGGAAAAAGAAAATATAATGCAATAAGTAGAAAACTAAACTCACTCGGAAAGCAAAATTGAAACCTAATCCATAATTTTCTTTTTCAAGAAAAAAAGCTTCTACAGGAGTAAAATAAAAAAGTAATGTTAACAATCCTATTAGAGGGAAATAAACGATAATTAAAGCTTTATATCCTTTTAAAATAAGTTGTTTGCTTTTTTTATACTGATGGTCTGCAAAGTATTTTGTCAGTTGGTTTCTGAGGCTATTGGTAATTCCTACTTCAAAAACCGAAAACCATGTAAAGAAAGATAAAAAAGCTAACCAAACACCATATTTTTCTTCGCCAATAAATTCGATTGAGTAGCGTACCAATAAAAAACTAAAGACAATATTAATCCCTTTGTAAAAGGAAGAACCTAAAACATTACGCACTAATTTTTTAGTTCTAACAGATTTAATATTGAGCATGCTATCCTTCTCCTTTTTAGTTAACCTTTTTTAATGCTAATAAAAAGCAAGTTATCATAAAAAGAAATAAGCTTAAAATTACTGTTTTAGCTAACCTTCCAAGCCCTGATTTATACCCATATTCACTAAAGTGTGCAAAAATTTGATAGCAACTTTTATAACTGCCAATCCTCTTATCTATTTCTGCTATTTTATTGGCATAATCCATCTTTTTAGAATAAATTTCTAACGGATTTATAGCTGATTGTGTATTGGATTTATCAAAAGAAATTGTTGAATTTTTAGAGTTAGAATTACTTGATTTTGCCTGTTCTATCATCACTTCGTTCAACACTTTTTTAAGAGAATCTAAACTTAACATTTCTTGCAAAAATGTTTCTTTTTGATTTTTTAGAATATCCAATTCGTTTTTTCTTAATGCTTGTAATTCTGGTACTCTTTCTAAATAATTAATTAGTTCGGGTTCAATTCTTGAAAAAACAGATTGGTTGGTGGCAGTAACGGTTATCATTAGGTCTCGAGAAAACACCTTGTTGTCATCATCTAAAAGGCTCTCAAAATTGATATGTTTATGAGTAGTTGTATCCAAGGTTTTATACATACTATTTATCATATCTATTTTATCCAAATATGATGCATAAGGTTCTACAATCATTTTAGACAAGCATTGAGCATCTTCTTCAGAAATTTTTAAAATTTCGGAAAGCACAGTTAATTCTTTCTTAAGAATTAGTGAATTAAAAAAATTAACATCGGCATTTAACTGCTCTTTAGCATTAATACTTGGTCTTAATATTAAATGAGAAGAATATGTTTGCGGAACAACCAAAGTACTATAATAACCTCCTAAACCTCCAACAACTACAGCTATTAAGAGCCAGTAAATATTTTTTAGCGAAAAAAGAATAAATGCAATTATTCCTTTATAAAGCAATTTAAAACCACACCCAATAATGCTTAGTACCTTATTAAATAATCGTTCAATATCTCTAATAACAGGAGTAATTGTTACTTCTTCTAAAATGTTGTTTTTCCCCATACTATTGTATTAAGTTAAAAAATTGCAGTTGGTATATGAACACGAAGTTATCTTTTTTTTTTAAACTCTAGTAGAATATGTATTTTTACCCGTATGAAGATCGCTTTTCTTACTAACTTTATACCTCCTTACAGAAGGTCTTTATACCAACAAATTACTTTAAAATTAGAGCAAGTAACTTTTTTTATTTCTACTGCAATGGAGCACAATAGAAATTGGGAGATTAACCATTCCAATTTATCTACAGTGGTTCAAAAAAATTATAACTACAATAAAAATTGGAAACACAAAAATGGGTTTGCTGATAAAACTCCAGTACACATACCTTACGACACAATAAAGCAACTAAAAAAATACAATCCAGATGTTGTTGTATCGGCCGAAATTGGAATAAGAAGTTTGCTCTCTTCCACTTATTGTAAAATTTACAACAAACCATTAATTCTTTGGCTTACTCTTTCTGAACATACCGAAACTAATAAAAAAGGGATTAGAATTTTACTTAGAAAATACTTGTTAAAATCATCAGCTGCATTATTATGTAATGGAGAAAGTGGAAAAAGGTATGTAGAATCATTAGGCATTAAAAAGCCTGTATTTTACGCTCCTTACACAAGTGACTTTAAGATTAACGAAAAAGGAAAAAATACTTTTAATACGGTAAAAAAAATACTTTTTACAGGGCAATTAACTAAAAGAAAAGGGGTGTTTGAAATGGTTGAAGCACTTAAAAAATGGGCTTACCAAAACCCTACTACAAAAATTGAATTAATTGTGGCAGGAAATGGTTTAGAAAAAAATCATTTTAACTTATTAAACAATATTACAAACATTAAAGTTAAACTTTTAGGTACAGTTGCTTACGCAGATTTAGAACAATTGTATAATGATGTAGATTTATACTTATTTCCTACTCTTTCTGATGAATGGGGTGTTGTTGTTAACGAAGCCTTATCTAAAGGAGTACCTGTAATAGGAAGTTTATACAGTCAGGCAGTTGAAGAACTGATAGAGAATGACAAAAATGGTTGGCTTTTTTATCCAAACCAACAAGATAGCTTTGTAAAAACGCTAACTAAAGCAATAAATACGAATAACAGTAAACTAACCGAATTATCTGAAAATGGAATTAGCACCATAAAAGATTTTACGCCAGAAAAAATTGCTGCAAACATTGTTGAAGCAATTCAATTCGTTTTAACCCAAAAAACTAATTAACATTTTTGTTACAATTACATGGCTACAAAATTATCATATCTTATTTTTTTTGATAAACTATTCTATCCATGTTATAGCATTTGTTCGTGGTTTTTTCCTTTGTTTTTTTCAAAAGCAACTAAACCCAACACAATTATAGCCGTCAAACTTTTTGGCATAGGCAGTATTACAAGAACCGTAAATGTTCTAAAAAACAGTTCCTTTAATTTTGATTGTTTTGAGTTAATTACGCTTCATAAAAACAAACCAATTTGTATTTTATTAGGAATAAAAGCACATTATATAAGAAGCGAAAATTTATTTTTTTTGCTAAAAGATTGCATCAAAACATTATTTATAATTTGGAGAAGAAAAAACGTAGAAATTATCGACTTAGAGCGAACTTCTAATCTTTCAGGGATTTTTCGTTTAATGTGTACAATCGGAAACTCTTGCTCTTCTTTTACTTTTAAATCTGAGAATTTAGACTATAAAAATCAACGGTTTATTACATTACAAAACAAAACTGCTTTTAATGCTATTTCAGAAATATTTCAATTAGAAAACAAACCTATTTCTACCTCTAAAAACATTAACAAAACAAATAATATTGTCATCAACATTAATGCAGGAGATTACCTTCCGCAAAGAAAATATCCAATTAATTATTTTGTAAAACTTATTAAAAACCTGCACCAACACAACCCTTCATTTCAGTTTATATTTACAGGATCAAAAACAGAAATTAATTACACCAACACTTTAACAAAACAACTTGATGCACTTAGTATAGCGTATAAGAATACTGCTGGCAAACTATCCCTTAACGAGCTTGCTGCTCTTTTAAAAAATGCTCAAATTTTTATTACTAATGATTCAGGCCCTTTGCATTTAGCATATTATTATAAAACACCAACTGTTGCTATTTGGGGACCAACATCAGCTCAACTTGTAGGATATCCAACATCAGATAACATGAAAAATGTTAGTTTAAACAAATCATGTTCTCCTTGTTTTATTCATCCAAAATCGAACGTTGCCAAAGCTTGTAATAATAAGATAGATTGTTTTAAAGAATTAGATGCAGATAAAATATTAGATGCTGTACTAGAATTACACCAATCACTAAACAAAAAAACAAATGTTAAATAAAAAGAAAATACTTTTTATAAATCCTCCAGGAAAAAAAATATACATTAGAGATTACTTTTGTTCTAAAGTTTCTAAAGCTTTTTATTTACCTCAACCTGTTGATTTACTTATACAAAGTAGTTTTTTTGAAGAAGAGAAGTATACTTTAAAAGTAATAGATTGTATTGCTGAAAAAATAAATACAACAAATGCCATTTTACAGGTTAAAGATTTTAATCCTGATTTTATTATTACCTTAATTGGAGCAGTTTCATTACCTGAAGATCAACGTTTTTTTGAACAAATAAAATTAGAAATGCCCGCTGTAAAAATACTTGCCAGTGGAGATGCCCTTTTAGAAAATTATAACGAACTATTTAAAATCCACACTTGGTTAAATGTAATTATTACTAATTTTTATGCCGATGGTTCAAAAAAATGGATAGAAAACAATTTAGATGATGCTCAAGGAATTGTTTACATAGACAATAATAATGTTTGTGTTAAAAAAGAAAAAAGAGTATCCGAATTAAATTTAAACGTACCTCAGCACAAGCTATTTTCTAAAGGCAATTACAGAATGCCTTTTGCCAATGCTTTACCAATGGCTACTGTTCTTACCAATTATGCCTGCCCCTACCCTTGCACATTTTGCATTATGTCTTCTATGCCATATACTACAAGATCTGCAGAAAGTATTATTAATGAATTGAAAGAAATAAAACGCTTAAATTATAAATACATCTATTTTTCTGATCAAACATTTTTTCAATCTAAAGCCGTAACTCAAAAGGTTCTTAACTGGATGATAGCATCTAATTATGGAATTGCATGGATGTGTTTTTCGAGAGTAGATGTTTTAAATGAAAAAGAATTAAACCTTATGAAAAAAGCGGGGTGTAATTTAATAATGTTTGGAGTAGAATGGGCAGAAGAAAAATATTTAAAAGAATATAAAAAAAACTACACATTAGCTCAAATTCGTGAAACATTTGATTTAACGGCTAAAATTGGCATTAAACGATTAGGCACTTTTTTAATTGGAGTGCCTGAGCAAGATGAAGCTTCTATTCGTAAAACTATTGATTTTGCCATAGAGCTTAAAGCTGATTATGCTTCTTTTAATGTTGCAGTTCCAAGGTCTAAAACTTCTTTTAGAACCAAAGCTATTGAAAGCGGAATTATTGATGATACAATTAAGGTTATGGATCAATCAGGATCTGAAGTTACCATGGGTACCGGAAAGTTAACTCGAGAAGAATTACAAAAATTAAAAACCTTAGCCTATAAAAAGTTCTATTTTAGACTTAGTTATGTATTGCAACAACTTGTTAAGCTTCGTAATTTAACAGAACTAAAAATGCACATTAGAGAAGGTTGGTATATTTTAAAAGACAATTTTTGATTTGTTTTAAATAAGTAATACTCATAAAAACCTAACTTGCCAATACTAATACGCTACACCATAAATGAAAAAAAAAGTTCTATTTATTGCATTTACAATTTGGATTTTCTTATTTATATCTTTTGTTTTTATAAAAGGAATAGTTCCTGCTTGGCAAGAAGAACGAAGTGATTTTTCAAACTACTACACCTCTTCTGTATTATTATTAAAAGGAGAAGCAATTTCAAATTTTTATAATAACGATTGGTTTTATAAGCAGGCTATTAATGAAGGTTTAAAAGATGGGGCAAAATTTGCTCCTTTTCCTCCAGCTACAGCCTTTTTATATTTACCCTTAACCATTTTTCCTCCTCTACAAGCAAAAAGAGTTTGGCTTTTTTGCAACTTGCTTTTTCTTTCGCTTCTTATCTATCAGCTTAAATCAATTAGCACTTTAAACTGGTTAGAAACTTTATTTATTGTAAGCTTATTTATGTTCCCTATAGCCTCCAATATTCGTTTAGGTCAATGTTATTTATTCTTTACGGTTATACTTCTTGTATTCTTACAAAAAATAAACGCTAAAAAATACACTTTTGCTGGGTTTTTATTAGGGCTTGTAGCCTCCTTAAAATATTTTCCTATTGTATATTTTCTTTACAATTTTAAAAATAAACGCAAAACAATTATTGGCATAATAAGTTCTGTTGCCCTTATTTCCTTATTGCCCATAATAATTAACGATACCTCTTCATACAATGCGTTTATTAACGTTTTTTTTAATCATTTAAATGGAAACTTATCTGGTCAAGGTCAATTTTCTTTTAACTTTCAATCTGTTGATGCTTTAATGTCTAATCTATTTATTTACGATAAACAACTTAATCCTAATGCTGTTTTTAATTTACCGTATCTCAAAACTATTTTTAAATCAATTTTTACATTAACAGTACTCTTTTTCGCTATTAAAGTTTATAAAAACAGCACCCATCAAACAAAAAATATTGCAATAGGAGCCAGTATTATTGGTGCTTCGTTATTAATCCCTGCAAGTGCTGCTTATCATTTATTATTACTTATTCCTTCAAGCTTTTTAATACTTAATTTTTTGAAAAAAAGGAACAACTCAACTAAAGAAACTGCTCTTATTATTTTTCTTATTTTTATTAGCTGTAACATTCAAACTCATCACATTCCTAATTTTGAATTTAATCAAACTATAAATATTTTAGTACATTTCCCTCGCTTATTTGGGTTAATAGCTCTTTTTATAATTTTATATTTTTTAAACAAAAAACACTTACAAACAAATGGCTAAAATATTGTTTCTACAAAATATGGATTATGAATTTGTTGGTCCTATGTACCTATCTTCTATGCTTAAGGAAAACGGGCATCAATGTGAATTATCTATTGGTCAAACACTTAAAGATTTTGCAGTAAAAATAGAAGAATATAAACCAGATTTTGTAGGTTTTTCTATTATGAGCGGAAGCCATGTTTGGGCCTTAAAAATGGCTAAGAACATTAAAAAAGCATATTCCATTAATAATATTTTTGGAGGGGCACACCCCACTTTTTTTCAAAAATTTGTTACAGAAGACGGTGTTGATTATCTAATTAGAGGTGAAGGAGAAGAATCTTTGTTAGAAATTATGAACTTAGTAGATCAAAAAAAAGAATTTACACATGTTCCTAATCTTTCATTTTGTAGAGATGAAAAAGCAACGCACAATCCTTTACGCAATTTAAGTAAACGTTTAGATGATTACCCACTTCCTGACCGAAACTTATATGCCAAACTTATACAGAAAGGAAAAGGGAAAGTTAGAAATATTATTACCTCAAGAGGTTGCCCTTTTCATTGTTCTTTTTGTTTTGAAGACGCAATGAGAGAATTGTATAAAGGAAAAGGAAAGTATGTTAGAATTCGTGAAATTGATGAAGTAATAAATGAATGTATTAAATTAAAAGAAGAAACCACTGCTCAAGTTATCTATTTTGCTGATGATGTTTTTGGGATGAAACGAGAGTGGTTATATTCTTTTTTAGAAATTTACAAAGAGAAAGTTGGTTTAGAATTTATCTGCTTAGTTCGAGCAGATTTAGTTGCCGCTGATAGAGATTATGCGTTTAACTTAGCTAAAGCAGGTTGCAAATCTGTTTTCTTTGGTGTAGAATCTGGTAATGAAGATTTAAGAAATCAAGTTTTAAAAAAACAGTTAGACGATAAGCAAATTATTGACGCTGCCAACCTGCTTCATGAAGCAGGAATAACCTTTAGAACATACAATATTTTAGGGCTACCTGACGAAACTTTAGAAGATGCTTTTTCTACTGTAGAACTCAATATTAAAATAAAAGCCGATTACCCTTGGTGCTCAATTTTCTCTCCTTTTCCGGGTACAGAACTATCTGATTATGCCTATTCAAAAGGCTATTTAAGCCCTACCTTTAATGTAGAAGAGTTAGATAAATCATTTTTTCTTTCCTCACAATTAGAGCTTCCAAATATTAAAGAAATGCAAAATTTGCAAAAGTTTTTTCAAACTGCAGTTCTTTGGCCCCGTACATTTCCACTTATTAAACGCCTAATACACCTCCCTCCTAATATTATATTTAGAGCTTGGTTCGGGTTAATTTATTTTTATATCTATATAAAATCAGAAAAAAGAAATTTTTGGGATACACTTAAATTTGCAATTGGTAATTATAAACACGTTTTAGTTAAAGAATGAGAAAAATAATTTCAAAAATATATATTTTACCAATATTATTATTGATGTTTTTGGGCTGTTCTAAAAACGAACCCGTTGATGAGTTGGATGATAAGTACAAAATTGTACTTAACATGTATCAAAATGATTCCGAAACTAAAGCTGAATTTGAAACAGGACTAAAGTGGTGTTTTTCTTTTTTAGGTGCTCAATTAAAAAATGGATCTTGGGAAAAAAGCACCAAATGGATTGATAATCAGCGAATTGAAATAGACACAAAAGAACTAGGATTTAACAACTCTGCTTTAAAACAACTTAGTATTTTAATTACAATTTATAAAAACAGCGAAGAATATAGGGTTACAAAAGGCATTGATGCTGGGCGGTTTGTAGTAAGCACTTTTAATAACCCTAACCATTACTACAAAATAGTAAACATGCCAAAGCAACTTCAAGCTTTTGAAACTAAATATGATTTCTTACAAAAAAAAGCCGCAATTGTAGAGTCGGCAGTTGCTTTTGGTGAAAGAAGGATTAGCTTACCTAATCCAAACAACAACATCAATTCTATAGGTTATTTAGCAGAAGAGTTAACAGGATCTCTTGCCGATTCAACCCACATTGTAAAAGAATTTGAAGTAATGGACATTATGGAAAATGGTCAACTACGCTTTGGAATTTACAACACCAACAATCAACTTATAAATGGAGCAGACCCAAACTTATCTTCCGCAGGAAAACCAGCTAAATGCTTATGGTGCCATGAAGTAAATATTCAAAAAGGGTTTGCAGCACAAACAGCAATAAACGGTTACTTTTCTCCAAATCAGTTTGATAGTATTATTATAGAAAACCAACTTATATTAAATGAATACCGCTCAATTTTAAATACTGAAATTGATTTTTTAGATAATTTACAACATATCGAATTAGAAAAACTATACATCCGTTTTATGGAACCATCTGCAAAACGACTTGCTGCCGAGTGGAATATGACTGAAGGGGAAGTTTCATTAAAATTATCTGGATTTACAACACATACAAACAATGAATTTAATTCGTTAGGAGATTTATACAACAGGTTTGAAATTGAAAATTACGCTCCCTACCAAGTTATTCCTAGCACAACTAGTGCCAGAGAAACAGTTAATTACGAACCTAATTTACTCCCTTGAAACCTAACCAAAAGACAATTAAGCGAAGCAAATACATTGGTTTAGAAGCAATTAATTTTGTTCTTAGACCGCTACATACCAGCTTAGTTTCTTTACTAATTGTTAGGCTATTTAATGTTGATTTATGGGGTGAATTTGTCTTTTTTTTAATCTCAGCAGAACTCGTAAACACGGTCTTAAATTGGGGACAAAAACCATTTTTACTGCGCGAGTTTTCTCTTAAACCTAACAAGATAAACGAATATTGGTCTCAAGCAATTTACGCTCGCATCCCTTTATTATTCTTGGCTTTTATTCTACTAAGTGTTACCCCTGTATTTCGTTCCTATTTTATTCCCTTACTTCTTTTTATTGTTTTTAAATGGCTAGGAGGTCTTTTTGAATCCTACATTCAGTTTTACAGAAAATACTTATGGTCTATTAGTGCAAGTGTTTTAGGGCTTTTAACAGCCCTATTTTGTGTCTATTTCTTTAAAAATAAAATGACTTTAGAAGTTTTAATTTATATCTTTTCTTTTTCGTCTTTTATTCAGTTTATTACTTTACTCCCTCTAATTTCAAAATGGAAAATCCCCAAAATTTCTACTAATAAAATAAAAACAGGATTACTGCTTTCATTACCTTTTTTTGCATTATCAATAGCAGGTTTAGTTCAAACAAAAGGCGATTTATATATTGTTACCTATTTTCTTAAAGAGAGCCAAGTAGCCAATTATCAAATAATAATTGGGTTTTTAATATTAGCACAAACTTTTTCGGCTATTATTCTTGGTCCTTTTCAAAAAAACATTTACCGCTGGAGAAAAAAAAACACGTTTAAACTTAAAAAGTTATACCTTCAAATTGGCTTTGTTGTTTCAATAGTTTTTACTGTTATTTTATACTTTGTTCTAAATAATTTATATTTGATTAGCCTTTCAATTTGGCACCTGCCATTATTTTTTGCTTACCTTTATCCTTTATACATATATTTAATTGAGAGCCAATTACTTTTAAAACATAAAAAAGAAAAACTTTTACTTAAAGATACACTTATCGCTGCGTTTTTTAACATTTTAACAGCTCTATTTCTTGTTCCTTTTTATGGGATTTATGGAGCCTTATTTAGCGGTATTATTTGCCGGTTAATTTTAGCAGGATTAGTATTACATCATTCTAAAGAACAATAACAACTTATGCTAACTGAACAACTTAGAAAAATAAATGCAAAGCTCTACCCTAATCATGTTTTTCAAAGTCCAAAATGGATTGTTTTAGGAGTAAATAATATTTGTAATCTACATTGCAAAATGTGCGATGTAGGAGTTCAAAACTTAGAGAGTAATTTTGCCCAAAACCTAGTTGGTACACACCCTATTAATATGCCTTTAGATTTAATTCTTAAGGTGATAGATCAAACTGCCGAAAATTTTCCAAAGAGCAAATTAGCCTATGCCTTTACAGAACCTTTAATTTATCCGCATTTAGTAGAATCTATTGCTTATGCCACAAAAAAAGGAATTTACACAACCATTACCACCAATGCCCTAACCTTAAAACAAAAAGCAAAAGATTTAGCTAATGCTGGTGTTAATCACATATATGTATCTTTAGATGGCCCTCAAGAAATTCATAATAAAATTAGAGGAAATAAAAAATCATTTCAAAAAGCTATTGAAGGAATAAAGGAAATTCAGCAATATAAAAATCCTCCTAAAATAGATATTATTTGTGCAATTACACAATGGAATATTGGCTACTTAAATGAATTTTTAGAAGAATTAAAATCAATAAAAATTAACGGAGTGTCCTTTATGCACACCCAGTTTGCAGACAAAAAAGCTGCAGATAATCACAACGAAAAATGGGGGCATTTATACCCAGCCACTTCATCTAATTTAGAAGAGATTGATTTGTCTCAAATGGATTTGAAAAAACTCTTACTTGAAATACAAAAAATAAAAGAGAGTAACTTCCCATTTAACATTACTTTTTCGCCTGAAATTATTTCTAAAGAAGGTTTAGATGAATTTTACTTTCAACCCGAAAAATTATTAGGATCGCATTGTAACGCAGTTTTTTCTAGCTTAATGATTAAATCTGACGGCTCTGTAATTCCTGCTCATGGCAGATGTTTTAATTTAACTGTAGGTAATTTATATCAAAAAGAACTAAAGGAAATTTGGAATTCAGACTCCTTTTCAATTTTCAGAAAAAATTTAATGAAAGATGGTGGTTTGTTTGCCGGTTGCTCTAGATGTTGTAGTGCTTTTTAAGAAATAAAACTGATGTTAAGCCCTTATACTGTCCATATAATTTAAGATGAAAAATAGCACCAATATTTTTAACCTTGCGGCATCTAATTATGATGATAGTTTTACTTTGTCTGATATTGGAATATTACAACGAAAGCGTGTTTATCACTGGCTAGAGAAAATCAACTTTTTCAGAGAGCCTAAAAACGTATTCGAAATTAATTGTGGTACTGGATATGATGCAGAAAAATTTACTCAAAAAGGGCATGCTGTAATTGCAACTGATGGGTCTGAAGAAATGATTGCTTTTGCTAAAAAGACAAGAAATAAAAAAATTGATTTTTTTCAACTGCCATTTAATCAATTAACAACAAATAAAAAATTCAACCAATCGGAAGTGTTATTTTCTAATTTTGGAGGTCTAAATTGTATCAATGAAACAGAATTGAAAAATCTAACAAAAAAAATATCTGACAAACAAAAACAAAACGATTTGTTAATTTGGACTTTAATGCCCAAATTTTGCCTAATAGAATCGCTTTATTTTATAGTAAAGTTAGACTTTAAAAAAGTGTTTAGAAGAAACACTAAACACTCCTTAGCTGTTAACGTTGAAGGAACACCTGTTGATACTTTTTATTATACGCCAAGAACAATAAAAAAGATGTTGAAAGAAAACTACACCATAAAACTAGCCCAACCAATTGCCATTTTTTTACCACCATCTTATATGGAGCCTTTTTTTAAAAACCATAAAAAAACATTGCACTTTTTAAATCGACTAGAGTTTCTTTTTGGAAAAATTTCTTTTTTATCTAATTATTCCGATCATTATATAATTATTGCTGAAAAAAGATGAGTATTTTATTAACACACGGTTATTTTTTAGAAGAAGATGAGGTTGAAAAAAAGATAATGAAACCATATCCTCCACTAGGAATATTGTACATCTCAGCCTTTTTAGATCAACACAAAATAACTCATCAGGTATTTGACTCAACGTTTTCTAATGAAACTGCTTGGTTTGATAATTTAATGATTAACAAACCTAAAGTAATTGCTATTTACACCAATTTGATGACGAAGGTTAAAATTCTTTACCTCATCAAAAAAATAAAAAACACCCCTGAATTACAGCATATAAAAATTCTTTTAGGTGGCCCTGATCTGACTTACAATTACGAAAATTATTTAAAAAATGGTGCTGATTTTTTAGTGATAGGCGAAGGTGAAGAAACATTTTTAGAATTTTCTCAACAGTTTTTTGGAGCACAAAATTACCATCAAATAACAGGGCTTATTTTTAAGGATATTAAAGGCGAAATTGTAAAAAATGTTGCCCGTACAAAAATTAAAGATGTCGATAATTTATCTTTTCCAAATAGAAAAAAAATAAACTTAACTCCTTATTTAGATACTTGGAAAAAACACCATGGTAAAAGCACCCTAAATATCTCTACACAAAGAGGTTGTCCATACACCTGCCAATGGTGTAGCACCGCAGTTTACGGACAAAGTTACCGCAGAAGAAGCCCTAAATTAGTAGTAGATGAAATAGAACATTTAATTGCTACATACAACCCTGATGCTCTTTGGTTTGTAGATGATGTTTTTACGGTAAGCCATAAATGGATTACGGCATTTACCGAAGAAATGCAAAAAAGAAACATTCATATTCCTTTTGAATGTATAACAAGAGCCGAAAGGCTAAGCGAAAACATACTCCAGCAGCTAAAACTAGCTGGTTGTTTTAGAATTTGGATAGGTGCAGAAAGCGGATCTCAACGTATTATTGACTTAATGAAAAGGCAAGTAGATATCAATAAAGTACGTGATATGATGCAGCTTACCCAAAAATATGATATTGAAGCTGGTACATTTATTATGGTGGGCTATCCAACAGAAACCAAAGAAGATATTGATTTAACAATTGATTATTTAAAAGCAGCCAATCCTAATAATTTTACAATTACTGTTGCCTACCCTATAAAAGGAACTGGGCTTTATCATCAAATTGAAAAAGACATTATTTTAAAGCCCGATTGGGCAACAAGTACTGATAGGCAAATTGATTTTAAAAGAACTTATCGCAGAAAATATTATGATTATGCAGTTCGTAAAATTGTTAATGAAGTAAACTTTAATAAAGAAAAGCTAAAAGGCAACCTACTAGGAAAACAAGCCGTAAAATTTAAACTAAAGGCCATAATGTCTTCTTGCTTAATGAAAATTCATTCATAACAGTTTACATTATTTTATATCGATTAAAACATTAATTATAGCTCTTAAATTGAAATTATAGAGGTTGCATATTAAACAAAAAAGAAACTTATTTTTGAGTTCATTATGAAAAACAATAAAATCATATTATTTAATCCCAGAAGTGCTAAGTGGAAACACCGTATTCCAAATTCTATTTTACAGGTAGGTGCTTCAATTTATGGTATGTATGATTTTGATTTTGTAGATGGAAATCTTGAAAAAGACCCGTGGAAAACTATTGAAGAAAAGCTAAAAACAGGCAACTATAAGTATTTTGGTTGTACTGTAATGCCTGGCCCGCAATTAAAACAAGCCATTCCAATTAGTAAGAAAATTAAGGCTCAATTTCCTGATGTTACCATTATATGGGGAGGTTATTTTGCAACCAACCAACACAAAGTAGCTTTAGAAAGTGGCTTTGTAGATCTTGTAATTAATGGACCTGGGGATAATGCTTTCCCAAAATTATTAGACTCCTTAGAAAATAACACCCCATTTACCGAAATACAAAATTTAATTTACGTTAAAGATGGTAAAATAATTAAAACTAAAAAAGAACAATTACCCGATCAAGACTCGCTACCTCAACTTCCTTACACTCATTTTAACCAGTTTTATCCCGTTAAGGATTATTTGGCTAAAACCTTTATGGGTAATAAAACAATTGCGTATCACTCAAGTTTAGGCTGCCCTTTTACTTGTTCTTTTTGTGCTGTTGTGCCCATTTATAATGCCCGCTGGAAAGGAAAATCTGCTGCCAATTTATATGCAGATATTAAATGGCTTAAAGATACATATGGACTGGATTCTATTGAGTTTCATGACAATAATTTTTTTACCTCTAAAAAGAGAGTTGTTGAGTTTTCTAAACTAATATTAAACGATAATGTTAATTGGTGGGGAGAAGGAAGAATAGATACTATTCATCAATATTCTGATGAAGATTTACAACTAATGAGTGATGCAGGTTGTAGAATGATTTTTTTAGGTGCAGAAACAGGAAGTGATGAGGTTTTAAAACAAATGGACAAAGGTGGAACTCAATCTGCACAACAAATTAAAGATTTTGCTGTTCGACTAAGAAAATTTAACATTGTTCCAGAATATTCTTTTGTTTTGGGAATGCCAGGAGAAAGCGAAGAAAAAGTTATGGCTCAGATTGATGCTGACATTGCTTTTATTAAAGAAATTAAGGTGCTAAACCCTGATACCGAAATTATTATTTATTTATATAGCCCAGTACCAAGTGAAGGCACCGAATTATATGAAAGCATTACCAAAGCTGGTTTTAAATTTCCTGAAACATTAGAAGATTGGCTTAACCCATCATGGGAAAATTTTGATTTACGAAAAAACCCACTAACCCCTTGGTTAACACCAAAAATGATTGATAAAATCAAGAATTTTGAAACAGTATTAAACGGCTACCATCCTACAGGTTCAGATTTTAGAATAAAAGGCTTAAAAAAATCTTTATTAAGAGGAGTTTCTTGGTGGCGATACAAATCTGGATTTTATCAACTACCTTATGAAATTAAAGTGTTACATAAAATTTGGAAATACCGTCAACCAGAAATTGAAGGATTTCATAGTGAATGATGAGAAAGTTTATCGCAAAAATTATATCTCCTTTTTTACAATATTTTGTAAAACATTACTTTGTAAAACCGCGAACATACCGCTACAAAAAAATTAAAATTAAGGTGTTACCTGGGGTATTCTTCCCACACTTTACTCTTAGCACCAAATTGCTACTCCAGTTTTTAGAAACCAAAGAACTCCATAAAAAAACTTTTTTAGAGCTAGGATGTGGAACTGGTATTATTAGCGTTTTTGCAGCTCAAAAAGGAGCCGAAACAACAGCAACCGACATTAACCCTAAAGCCATAGAAAATGTAACATTAAATGCCAAAACAAATCATGTAAAAGTTTTATCCATTCTTTCTGATTTGTTTACTGCAATACCTCAACAACAGTTTAACTATATTATTATTAACCCTCCTTATTACCCAAAAAAACCAAAAAACAAAGCAGAAGAAGCTTGGTTTTGCGGTGAAAACTTTGAGTATTTTGAAAAACTATTTGCCTCTATTACTCCTTATTTTAATTCAACATCTGAAGTTTATATGATTCTTTCTGAAGATTGTAATGTAGAACGCATTAAATCAATAGCCTTTAAAAACAAGTTATTATTTACAACCATTTTAGAAAAAAGAAAATACAGAGAGATGAATTATATTTATTGTATAAATAAAAAGTAAGCTTACTTGTTCTCCTTTTTTAGAATTTTGCTTACTTCTTTAAATACAATTTCAGATACAAGAGAAAATCCTTTTGTAGTATAATGACAATGACCAAAAAAGAGGATTATTTTTTATGATAAAGATTAAAAGGTATCTACAAACCCTATTCTTTTACACCTAAAGGGTTTATGCTATTTCTAAAATCATAAGAAAAAGTATTGAAACTCTTTGCTATGAAAGCTTTTGACTTGGCTTAATTTTATCAATAATTATTTTTTCTAAAGGATATTTAAAATATTTATTTTTCATTCTTTTCTTAGCTACCCATTTTAAAGGATAACTAATTTTATATTTACTTTTAGATAACCGAATATAAAATTTGAGCCTTTCAACACGAACAAATCGATCATTACTCACCCAGGGTCCCGAAGAAGATACATAATCAAAATTAGCCCACTCCCTTAAATTTTCTGGAAGTCGATAGCCTTTCTTAACTACATCATCAGTAATAGGAGTGCCTGGATAAGGTTTAAAATAAAAAATTGTTGGAACAAAATTTTTAGACTTAACACTAAGATGTGTCGCAAAGTCTAAGCTTTTAGAAAACGCTTCTTCACTTTCATTAGGAAACCCAACAATAAATGGAAATTGTATTGCTATTTTACTCACTAAACACTTCTCTGCAGTTGATGTAACTTGCTCTATTTTTATATCCTTTTTAAGCCAATCCATCATCTCTTGACTTCCTGACTCTACACCTACTAAAACTCTTTTCAAACCTGATTTAGCTAACAAATTAAACTCACTCTGAGAAAGCCTATCTCCCTGATCTGCTCTCATTGTTGCAGCCCAGCCAACCTTCACATTTCTTTTAACAAGTTCGTCAGCCATTTCTATTACCCTATCTTTATAGGTAAAAAATGTTTCATCTTGAAAATTAACCGTTGTAAACTCGTATTTTTTATAATGTTTTTCAAGCTCATTACTCATCCGTTCTGAACTAATTGCTGAAAATTTACGATTAAAAACATACGGGTCTGAGCAAAAAGTACACCTATAAAAACATCCAACCGAAGAGATGTAGTCAAATTGCCTTTTTCCTTTTTTTATGAAGTAATCCTCTACATCAACCAATTCATAATCTACTGATGGAAGCTCATCCATATTTACCATTGGTCTAGGAGGATTTTTTTTAATATTACCTTCTGCTGTTCGATAACAAATTCCTTTAATTGCTTCTAAAGATCCTTTCTTAATAAATGATTCAACCAATTCTTTAAAAGTATTTTCTCCTTGCCCCTGAACTGTAATATCTATTGAAATTTCTTCTTCCAAAGGTTGTGTCGGAAATAAAGAAGCATGCCAACCTCCCCATATTGTTGGAATATTTGGTACTTGCTTTTTTACTTTTTGGGTAATACTTAACGCATCTTCGATTGGCCTACCTGTTAAAGAAACACAAAGCATCCTTCACTTCTTCAATTACTCTCTGATGAGGATTTGTTTCAACTCTACCATCGATTATCACAATTTTATATTCTGATTTATCAAAACATGAACCTAAGGCCAACAACGCTAGTGGCATGTCATAAAAGACAGTTACAGGATTATACAGTACTATTTTATGTTTCATAATCTATATATAATTTTTTTGACAGTCAACCCTTTAATGCAATTCCTACAAACTGTTTTTATCCTTTAATAATTTAATTAAAATAAACGACATCACTTCTTTAAAATTAGTAGCTGTAGGTAGTTTAAGTTAGACATCAAAAAGAAATATTTCCAACGCAGAACATTCGTTAGCTTTCCTTTTTTAATTAATTCAAACGCTTGTTTTTGTCTAAACCTTTTATGCAAAAACCGATGTAATTTTTTATAAAATTTTGGCGAATAAGTACTCTCATACATTAATAATAACTCATCCGAATCTACCCAGTTTGCTTTACCAGATAATTCAGATTTTACCTTTTCGTAAAAAGATGTTCCTGGCAAAGGGTATGAAACAGAAACTCCAATGTCATAAGGCATTTGAGTAAATAATAAATGGAGCGTTTTTTTTATATCTTCCCAAGTTTCTTCTAAATATCCAAACTGTAAAAAATAACATGGTTTTATTCCATATTTTTTCATTAATCGAGTACTTTCAACAATTTGTGCTACCTCAGTGCCTTTATCCATGGCATCTAAAATTTTCTGAGAACCGCTTTCCGCTCCTATCCAAACTTCATCACAACCCGATTCTGCCAATGCAATAATAGTATCATCCTTTAATAATAAATCTGCTCTTGATTGAATTTTGTATTTTATAACAATATTTTCTGCTTTCAATTCTTTATTAAACTCCTGTACCCATTTAGATGTTAATCCAAAAATATCGTCACTAAACCAAATATGCTCAAAGTTAAAATAAGACTTAATCAGTTTAATTTCTGCAACAACATGTTTAGGAGATCTACTGTTGTAGCGTTGTCCGTAAATAGGTTTTGCACACCAATTACATTTATAAGGGCAACCTCTAGTTGTACTAAGGTTTATTGAAAAATAACCATGTTTTTTCCAAGCATTTTTATAAGGTGAAATATCTAATAAATCCCAAGCAGACAAAGGTAAGTCATCTAAATTGGTTAAAATTTTTCTTTTTTCAGTTTTAACTATTTCATTATCCTTTTTAATAGCAATTCCTGCTACTTCATCAATCGTTTTTTCAGTTTTAAAAGTATTTACAAGCGTAAGTAAAGTTTCATCTGCCTCTCCTAAAATTACAGCATCTGCTCCTGCATCCAAATACAGTTCATAATGGTCTGTAGAGTCGCTACTAGAAACCAGTACATAAACCCCCTTCTTTTTAGCAATCCGTATCATCTCTAATGCGGCTTCTCGCATTGCTGTTAAACACATTTTAGTTAGGTAATTAAACCCATCATCATAAACAACCAATACTTTGGGGTCAAATTTTTCTATCTCTTGAGTAATGTTTTTCGGTTCTAATTCAAAGTTTGTATCAAACAATTGCACTTCAAAATTATTTCTTCTTAACAATGCTGCTGCCTGAATTGTAGCCAAAGGAGGATAAGGCTTACTTAATTCTAACTGTTTTTTATCAAACTGAAGAAAATAACTATGCGTAAAAAGAACTTTCATACTGTTATCCCTAATTTTTCTAACCTATTGTTATATTCTTTTAATACTTTATTTTGAAAATCTTGAGGATGGTGTTTAGAAATTCCCCTATTGCTCCTCATGGTTAATTCAAACTTTTGAGCATCAAAATGCTTAAATTTTTTATTCCACCTTTTAAAAGTAATCTTCATAAAAAATAAATCTACTTTATTTCCAAAGCTACCATTTAAAAGATATTCTAATGCCCTCTTAAACATTCCATTTCCTTCTTGTACTTTTAACTTTACGGGATGCTTAAAATGAGGCAAATATGATTGTTTCCAACTGTTTACTTCCTTTAACTTATCTATTAACGATTGATTATAAATTGGCATTAAATAAGTTAGTTCAATTGCTGTAAATATGTTCTTATCACGTATTTCTAAATTGTTTTCATCTACAAAGTAATTAACACAGAAATACTTTTTTGAGTTTAATAAAAATACTTTCTTAAACAATATCAATAAAGTTCTACAGATCCATAAGCGTTCAGATTTAGTAATCACAAAGTAATCAATATCACCATCATCATACATTACATTTTTTGATAAAGAACCTGATATTGCAAGCCCTCTAACAAATGGAAAAGATTTAATTAACCCAACGTAAAAAGGAATTTTCTTAAAGTATTTTTCGGCTTCAATTTCTTTAACCTTTCTTTGCTTAACTAGTAATGTTACATTTTTATCAATACTATAATAGCCATCTGTTGTAAAACATTGTTTAGATTCTACCAATTTATTTAAAACAAACAAAAAAGTTTCTTCATCAACCTTTTTTTTCAATAGGTTTTGAATTTCCTCCTTGTTTATTGGATGACTAAAAATATCAAAATAGGATATAGATTTTAGAATATCATGACTACAGAAAATCTGTTCATCATTTTTAAGATGGAAATCTTTAGAAGATGTTTTATTTAATATTTCACAATCTTTTTTCAAAGACTACCAAATTACTACAATTCTTTAACTCTAACTCATCAAATCATTTATAAAAAATAATAACTTAGTAATGTGTCTAAAAAATTCGCCTTTATTATTTTTGTATCATGTGTACATCTCTTTGTGGGAATGGAATCTGGATGTTATTTTTTCTGAATAACTTATCAATGTAAAATCGTAAATCACTTTTAATAATTTCTATTTCCCAAGTTTCTTTTACCCAAAAGTGAACTTCAAAAATTAATGCTGAATCGCCAAAATCATTAAAAAACACTTTAGGATTTGGTCTGTTAGATATTTCTTCTAGCTCGTTAGCTGCATTTAATAGTAATTCTTTTACTTTTTCTACATCAGAACCATAGGCTACTCCAACATTTATATGAAAACGGGTAATCTGGCTACTTTTAGTCCAGTTAATTACCTTATCATTTACCACCCTGTTATTAGGCAAAACAATATAAACACCATCGCGTGTTCTTAATATTGATGTTCTTAATTTAATTTGCTTAACAGCACCTACTGTACCATCAATTTCTAAAATATCTCCTACAGAAACATTGCCTTCAAAAAGAATAATAACTCCAGATATTAAATCTTTAAAAACATCCTGCAAAGCAAACCCTACCCCAAGTCCTAAGGCTGCAAATGCTCCTAAAATTAAATCTACATTTATGCCTAAACTTCTTATTGCAATAAAAAACCCAAAAACATAAACTATATATTTTGATATTTGGTTGAGAGATTTCCCTCTTCCCTCATCATTTAACCCTTTTTTCTCTAACCGCTTTTTTACTAATAAATCTAAACTATGATTAATGCCTTTTACAGCAAAAATGATTACCGTAAGAATGAGTAAATTATAAACCGACAAGCTAAACTTTCCGATAGCAATAATTTCAAATTCTAATACTTGTGTAAGATATTTCATAATTATACTTTGTTAAACCATTATTTAAGCTCGTAGGTAGATGTTATCTCAACTCCTTTATCCAAACTTAAAGCTACTGAACAATATTTTGTTAAAGTTAAATCTATTGCTCTTTCTACTTTAGCAGCATCTAAATTACCCATCAAAATAAAATGCAAGTGTATCGATTTAAAATTCTTAGCTACATTATCATTTCTTTCTGCATTTACTTCAACATTATAAGCTAACAATTCTAGTTTTTGCTTTTTTAAAATTAAGCCTAAATCTATACTGGCACATCCTGCTACTCCCATCAAAAGCAATTCCATAGGGCTAGCCCCTTTACCTTCTCCGCCAATATTTGCACTTCCATCAATATTAACCGTTATATTATCTTTAGTTAATGCCTCGTAATGAAACGCCTTATTAATTCTTTTTAATTTTACTTCCATTACCCTTTTTTTCTTCCTTGTAATAAAAAATTACTTCAAAATAATTCTACCTAACTTATCTGCTATTTGAATTTTTATTTGCTGCAAATTAACTTGTTCTTGCAACAACTCCATTTGCTTATCACTATCTTTTTCTAGCTTTAACTCTTCTTGATTTTTTACAATAAGTGCTGTTAGTTTACACAATTGAAAAGCAAACAAACTGTTTACTACCGCCATTTTAATTTGCATACTTTCGGTAGTTGTAAATATTTTATTTTGAGCCCATCCAGGGCTTAAATCATGTTGTACAGAAAACACATCAATTACAAATTGACTAATCGCTTTATCCGAATTATTAATAAATTCTTGGTGCGTTGGCAATTGTTCATCATCTAGCTTTTGAGCATAAAAATTAAATACTTTTTGGTAAGTTTTATCTTCAAAAGAAATATTATCGTTGTTAATACTATCAACAATATAAACCGCTACCGAAACCTCTTCAAACTCTTTTTCATTTTTTTCGTTTAGCGATTCTAGCTTAATTGTTTGATCTCCATAATTTACCAATAAACGAACTATTTCTCTTTCCCAATGAGCTAAATCATTTACTTGTGTTTTTTCGGGTTCTCCCTGAAATTCTTCTGGAAAAAATAAATCATCTGGTATTTCCTGATCATTACCTGCAGCAGCAGTACTAGTCGAAGATTTTTTGTACTTGGTTTGTTTGGCTAAATTCTTCCTTAAAATTGTGTTGGTTTCATTAATCAACGCTTGTTCAGGAATATCTAGCAAACTGCTACATTCTTTGGTATAAACCGATCGTTTAATCTGGTCTGGTATTATTGCAATACTGCCTACAATATCTTTAACCAATTCGGCCTTTTTAATCGGGTCGTTACCAACATCCTTAATTAAAACCGAAGTCTTAAATCGAATAAAATCTTGAGCATTTTGGGTTACATACTCTTTAAGCTCATCTGTGGTATGTGCTTTTGCATAAGAATCAGGATCTTCTCCTTCAGGAAACAAAACAACCCGCACATTCATTCCTTCTTGCAAAATCATATCTATTCCTCTAAAAGAGGCTTTTAATCCTGCCGCATCACCATCATACAAAATGGTAATGTTAAGTGTAAATCGTTTTATTAATCGAATTTGCCCTTCGGTTAAAGAAGTCCCCGAAGAGGCAACAACATTCTCTACACCAGCCTGATACATAGAAATAACATCTGTATATCCTTCAACTAAATAACAAATATTATCTTTAGATATTGCTTTTTTGGCGGTGTAAATACCGTAAAGCACATTACTTTTATGGTAAATTTCTGACTCAGGAGAGTTTAAATATTTAGCTGCTTTATCGTTCGCTTTTAAAATTCTGCCTCCAAAACCTAAAACCCGTCCCGAAAGGTTATGAATAGGAAACATTACTCTTCCCTTAAATCGATCAAACTTCTTTTTCTCTTTAACAATTGTTAAACCCGATTTTTCTAAATATTTTAAATTATGCCCTGCTTTTTCTGCCTCATCTGTAAAAGCTGTCCAACCATCAGGATTGTATCCTAGCTGAAAAGTTTCAATAATATCTTCCCTAAAACCTCTTTCTAAAAAATAACTTAACCCAATGGCCTTTCCTTCGTCCGATTCTAAAAGTTGTTTATTAAAATATTTAGCTGCATAATTAGACACAATGTACAAACTCTCTCGCTCATCTGTAGCAGCTTTTTGCTCATCCGTTTGCTCCTCTTCCTCTACCTCAATTCCAAATTTACCTGCTAAATAACGTAAAGCTTCTGGATACGAATAATGCTCGTGCTCCATAATAAAATTAACGGAATTACCTGCCTTGCCACATCCAAAACATTTGTAAATTCCCTTGGCGGGAGATACCGTAAACGAAGGTGTTTTTTCATTATGAAACGGGCAATTACCCAATAAATTTGCCCCTCTTTTTTTTAAAGGCACAAAGTCGCCTACCACCTCTTCAATAATGGCAGCATCAAAAATCTCATCTATGGTTTGCTTAGGTATCAATTTTAGCGTTAAGTATTATTGTAAATTACTTTTTAAGCTTCAACAAAAATTATTAAGTAAAAATTAAAACTCTTCTTCTTTTAGCAACTTTCCATCCTCATCATAAAACTTCCAAACTCCAACTTCTTTATCATTTTCATAAGCCCCTTCATATCTTACAACACCATTAGGATAATAAACTTTAGCCTTTCCAATTCTTATTCCTTTTTTAAAAGTTCCTTCACTTTGTAATTGCTTATTGTCAAAAAAAGCTTTCCACTCGCCTTCCCTTTTTCCATTTAAAAAATTCCCTCCCATCTTTAAAGCTCCATTTTGATGATACTGTTTTTCCTCAACTAATACTTCTTTATCATTATCTAACTGATAAAAACGAACTAATTTTTTAGCATTATCAGGATATGTTTGTTCTACTTTTTCGACAACTGTATTGCCACATGCTATTAAAACTAATAATGGCAGAAGATAAAATAATTTTTTCATGCTTTTTTTATTGATTGATATAGAACAAAAAGAACCAAAAAAGTTTAGACTTACAATCTTTTGACAACCTAATTCTTTACAAAAACAAGTGCGGCTGAATGATTTTCGAGCAAAGCTCTCAACTTTCCAGTCTTACTAAGTTTTTGTTTCAATTAGAACATCAAAACCTTGAATGTCTTACCACCCTAATTTATCGATTTATTTTTTTCTTTCTGTAGTATAAATAACCAACTCAGCCAAAGCTTTATTGGCTTCATTTTGTTCAAACTCTTGTAAAATTTCTAAGGCTTTATCCTTATAACTATTCATTGCTTTTTGGGCATAACTTATACCACCAGCCTCAATTACAAAATTGATAACCTCTTTTACTTTTTTCTTGTCTTCGTTATGCTTTTTAACAATTTTAATTATCCTTTTTTTATCTGATGATGATGCATTATTTAAAGCATAAATTAAAGGAAGCGTCATTTTTTTCTCTTTAATATCAATACCTGTTGGTTTCCCAATTGTATCTCCATCACTACCATAATCAAACAAATCATCTTTTATCTGAAAAGCTATTCCTGTATATTCTCCAAACAATCGCATTTTTTCAACTGTTGCTGCATTTACCCCCACCGAATTGGCTCCAGAAGCACAGCATGACGCAATTAATGTAGCTGTTTTCTGACGAATAATATCGTAATATACTTTTTCTGTAATGTCTAATTTCCGTGCTTTTTCAATCTGCAACAATTCCCCCTCGCTCATTTCTTTAACAGAGTTCGACATTATTCTAAGCAATTCAAACTCTTCATTTTCTACAGCCAACAACAACCCCTTAGAAAGTAAATAATCTCCCACCAAAACAGCTATCTTGTTTTTCCAGATGGCATTAATAGAAAAGAACCCTCTGCGTTTGTTGGCATCATCCACTACATCATCATGCACCAAAGTTGCTGTGTGCAAAAGCTCTATCATAGCTGCAGCACGATAAGTAGAATCTGTTGTTATTCCAAAAGCTTTAGCAGATAAAAAAACAAACATTGGTCGCATTTGCTTTCCTTTTCGTTTAATAATGTAGTGCATTATTTTATCCAACAAAGAAACCCTACTCTTCATCGAAGCTCTAAATCGAGGTTCAAATTCCTTAATTTCTTTTGCTATTGGTTGTTTTATTTGATCTAGCTTACTCATATTCTGGAGGTCAAAAGTAACAAAAGCTATTTTATGAATAAACTTTTTTTAACCATTTTGGCAGTATTAATAAGCCTATTAACAAATAAGGATAATAACTTGCTAATCGCCATAAAACAGCTAATAAGCCAGCCAACCCTATTGGTGTAAATTCGGCCAAAAAACCTTCAAAAGCAAACTCTGCAATACCTGTACCTCCTGGTGTAGGACTAACAATCATTACAATCCACATAATTAATTGGCGGGCATAAATAAGCAATTGATTGCCAGTTGGGGTAAATGCTAAAATTAAAAAGTTAATTAAACAAAATCTTGATGTCCATGAAAAAAGCGTTGCTGCAGAACATTTAAACCAAAAAGAAAAAGGTTGTTGCTTAAACGCTTTAGCTGTTAATATAATTTCGTTACCAACTTGCTCCATTTTACTTTGCCATTTTTTAAGCAGCTTTATTTTAAAAAGAGTTACTAACAGTTTTTTTAATCCTTTTGGATGAATAAAAATTCCGTAAACAAACAGCATTCCGAACAATAACGTTACTCCATAACCAATAATAAAAATACCTTTTACCGAAAATACAATTCCAAAAAATTCTTTTTCTAGTGCCACAGGAAAAAGCTCCTGCGTTCCTATCATTAAAATAATTATAGGAACCGTAACAATATAAAACAGCTGATCCAACAAAGCTGTTAACATTACTGTAGATGTACTTTTGCCGGCACTCAACCCTTCTTTATTTAAAATAAACAAAGCTACTCCCGTACCACCAACAATGCCTGGAGTTACTGCAGATGAAAACTCCCACAACATAATAACATCAAAACTATTACGCCACGATAATTGCTTATCAGTTAACACTCTAATTCGATACATATAAGCTAAATCTCGCAAAAGCATCATTAAAAACCCTCCCAACATCCAAACAAAAGATTGCCATTTCCAATCTACCTTTTTAAACTCAGTCCAATCGGTATTTACATACAGCATATAAACCGTTACTATTAATCCAATAATTACCGGAATAGCTATTTTTTTAACCGTAAATAACGCTTTTACTTTATTACTTTTGCTCATTAAATTTAAAGCTTATGAAAAAGATTTATTACCTCTCAACTTGCTCTACATGCAATCGAATTATCAAAGAGTTAAACCTTGATGAATCTTTTGAATTTCAAGACATCAAAGCTAACAAAATAACTCCCGAACAAATTGAGCAAATGAAAAAAATGAGCGGTTCGTATGAAAGCTTATTTAGTAAAAGAGCCATAAAGTATAAATCAATGGGGTTAAAAGATAAAACCCTTAGCGAAAATGATATTAAGACATTAATTTTAGACGAATACACCTTTCTTAAAAGACCAGTTATTATTATAAATGATAACATTTTTGTTGGAAATTCCAAAAAAGTAGTTGAATCCGCCAAATTGATAATTGATAATTGATAATTGATAATTGATAATTGATAATTGATAATTGAATTTCTTAATCTCATTTTTAGATAAACTACTACCCAAATAAACTTATCATCCAATTTTATATACTTTCGACTTTACGAACTTTCGACTTTCGACTTTTGACTTTCGACTTTCGACTTTTGACTTTTGACTTTTGACTTTTGACTAAATTATGAACTCTAACTTAAAACCTCATTTAGCACTTTTAGGTGCAAATGTTATCTACGGCTTAAACTACACTGTGGCTAAAGATGTAATGCCTGAGTATATTTTGCCTTTCGGTTTTATTTTTTGCAGAGTACTTGGTGCACTCAGTTTATTTTGGATTATACACTCTTTTAACTACGAAAAAGTAGAAAAAAAAGATTTACTATTAATGGCGGTGTGCGGCTTTTTTGGTGTATTTGCAAACCAACTCATGTTTTTTTATGGCTTAAATTTAACCACCCCAATAAACGCTGGTATTATCATGACCTCTAATCCAATACTTGTTATTATTGCTTCAGCAATTATTTTAAAAAATAGAATTACAGTTTTTAAAGTAGCAGGTATATTTTTAGGCATTGCAGGTGCTTTGCTTTTACTTTTAGTTAAAAAAGATTTTTCGTTTGGGTCAAGCACATTAATTGGCGATGTATTTATTTTCTTAAATGCGTTATCTTACGGCATTTACCTTGTTTTAGCAGTTCCGTTAATGAAAAAATACAAACCATTAACAGTAATTAAATGGGTGTTTACTTTTGGTGCAATTTTCGTAATTCCTTTCGGGTTTCAACAATTTACCGAAATAGAATGGAGCATTTTTCCTACTGATGTTTGGGTAAAATTTATTTTTGTGGTGGTTGCTACTACCTTTTTTGCGTATTTATTAA
The DNA here is from genome assembly GCA_049608005.1 of Vicingaceae bacterium. Classification (GTDB taxonomy): domain Bacteria; phylum Bacteroidota; class Bacteroidia; order Flavobacteriales_E; family Vicingaceae. The sequence continues at coordinate 4,300 of JBMYXB010000006.1, read as the reverse complement.
ATATTTATGGACTAAAAAAACTGAGTCCTTCGGTAGTTTCTACCTACATTTATTTACAACCTTTATTGGCTGCACTAGTAGCTATTTGGGCTGGGAAAGACGCTTTAGATTGGATAAAAATTGTTGCTGCAATTTTAATTTTTAGTGGTGTTTATTTGGTAAGCAAAACAAAATCACAAAAAAATCCATAGTATTATTACATTTGCACTCTAATTTACGTTTATGGTAAAATCAATGACCGGTTTTGGAAAAGCCACCGGAGAAATAAATAACAAAAAAATTACTGTTGAGATTAAATCTTTAAACAGTAAACAAGCAGATATATCTGTTAGAATGCCCTCTTTTTACAAAGAAAAAGAATTACCACTAAGATCGTTAATTAATAAAACCTTACAAAGAGGTAAAATTGAGTTTAACCTTTACGCTGAATTATTAGGTGGCAATGCTACCTTAAATCTTAATACAGATTTGTTTAAGAAATATTACAACGAATTTAACCAAGTAGCCAACGAAGTTAACCCTAACCATAATTCAGATATTGTTTCTATCATTTCTAAAATGCCAGATTTAATGAAATCTGAACGAACGGAATTAGACAAAAACGAATGGAACGCTGTTTTTAAAGTGATAGAAAACGCCTTATCAGAAATTAATAATTTTAGAAAAACCGAAGGAGATTCTTTAAAAGAAGAATTAACTTTAAGAGTCAATAATATTTCTGAATTACTTGTTAATGTTGAGCAATACGAAGAAGAACGAATTACTACTGTAAGAAACAAAATTTTAAACAACCTTAAAGAGGTTATTGATGAAAGCAGTATTAATAAGGATAGGTTTGAGCAAGAGCTAATTTATTACATTGAAAAATATGATGTTACTGAAGAGAAAACACGCTTATCACAACATTGTAAATATTTTTTAGAAACAATGGATTCAGAAATTTCTGAAGGAAAAAAATTAGGTTTTATTTGTCAAGAAATGGGCAGAGAAATAAACACTTTAGGCTCTAAAGCCAACCATGTAGAGCTACAAAGAATAGTTGTACAAATGAAAGATGAATTAGAAAAAATTAAAGAACAGATTTTAAACATATTATAATAATGGAAGGAAAGTGTATCATATTATGTGCACCATCGGGAGCTGGAAAAACATCAATAACAAAATATTTACTACAACAAGAGTTAGGATTAGAATTTTCTATTTCTGCATGTAACAGAGAAAAAAGAGAGGGTGAAATTGATGGTGTTGACTACCATTTTTTAACCACCGAAGATTTTAAAAAAAGAATTGAAAACAACGAATTTGTTGAGTGGGAAGAGGTTTATAAAGACAATTATTATGGCACTTTAAAAACTGAAATAAACAGAATTTGGAACAGCGGAAAAAATGTGATTTTTGATGTTGACGTTGAAGGAGGACTAAGTTTAACCAAACATTTTGGAGAAAAAGCCTTAGCCATGTTTATTAAACCCCCATCTTTTAAAGCTTTAGAAGAACGGTTAAGAGGAAGAGGTACCGAAACTGAAGAAAAAATACAGAAGCGTTTAGATAAAGCTGATAAAGAAATGGAATTTTCTAAATGGTTTGATTACATCATTATTAATGATGACTTGCAAGATGCTCAAAAAGAAGCAAAAGCACTTGTAAAAACGTTCTTAAAATAAACCACTATAGATTGAAAATCCATAGTTTTAATTCGCAGACTGAAAGTCTGCTTCGTGAAATGCCTAGTGAAATACAGAAATAACACACAATTGATTCGTGTATTCGTGGCTAAAACATTTATAGAAACTAAAGTAACTGCAATCAAATTGCAGGGTTTTAACCTTTAACTAGATAATAAAAACCGATGAAGATTGGCTTATATTTTGGATCTTACAACCCCATACATGTTGGGCATTTAATTATTGCCAACCACATGGCAACTCATTCTGAGTTAGACCAAGTTTGGTTAGTTGTATCGCCTCAAAACCCTTTAAAAACAAAAGCCACTTTACTAGCAGACTATCACAGACTAGCTATGGTAAAAATTGCCGTTGAAGGAAATAATAAACTAAAAGCTTCTAATATAGAATTTGATTTACCCCAACCCTCTTATACCATTGATACACTTACCTTTATTCAAGAAAAACATCCTGAACACGATTTTTCTGTTATTATGGGAGAAGACAACCTGAGAACTTTGCACAAATGGAAAAACTACGAGCAAATATTAAATCATTACACTATTTATGTTTATCCCAGAGTGCTAACCCATCAAGAATTAGCAGCAAATAGTAAGCTCAAAAAAACTCCCTTTAAGGATCATCCTAAAGTTAACATTACCGAAGCTCCTATTATGAAAATATCTGCAAACTTTATCCGAAGTGCAATTAAAAACAAAAAAGATGTAAGATATTTACTTACCGAACCTGTTTATAAATACCTTATTGAAATGCACTTTTACGAAAAGTAGCCCCCAATAACCAATACTAAAATAGTAGCAAAAATAATTTCCGAAAGCCATTGCTTTTTTAATTGCTGAAAAAACTTTGCAACAATTATAGAGGTAGGAATAATTAACACGATAAAAGTTGCTAAATAATCTACATTATTTAACAATAAAGTTGTTAACCCTATTAGGAAAAACATAACAACTAGTACCAACATTTTTTGAATTTTAATAGCTCCACTATTTAAACCTGGCACTAATTTTAATAAGGCAACCGTCACAATTGTTGCAAGAACAATAATTAAACTTTTATTAATTGTGGTAAAATCACCCCAAGTAACATTAAATAAAATAACAGGATAAATTTGCTTCTCTAAAATGGTTTCATAGTCGAAAAAAAAGTTAAAACTGAACACAAAAAATATAGGCACACTAAATCCTATTAACGTAATAACAAAATCTCTCCACTGCGGAGTAATCAAATAAAATAAGGCAAAGAAAATCAACAAAAGAAAAACTACATAAGGCGTGTAAATTAGGGCTGCAATTGATATTAAAAAGCCAGCATTAAAAAACAACGCATATCCACCTTTATTATCATACAATTTAAGTGTTTGATGAACTGCTAAAAGAACAAAGCAATTGGCAATGATTATTTCATTTAAATTAAAAAAAATAGAAAGGCAACTATTAAAAACAACAAAAATTAAGCTTGTTAAATGAGTATTATTTTCTATCAACTTAAATTCATTTACAATAATGTTAATATAAATGGCCTGAAAAGAAATTAATAAAATAGCAATAATCATATCTAACCAATAATAATTAGTAGAAATAAAATTACTTACAACACCCTCTCTATCTATAAAAAAAGAGGGTAACCACAGCAATATAGCTAGCACTAAAACAAAAGCATTAACTAGTTTTTGGTTTGATTTAAAAATTTTAATTAGCATTTTAACCTATTAAATTTAAGAAGGATTACAATATTAATCAATTATATTTTTGATTATTAAAGATAAGTTTTACTTTTGCTACATAAATTTAAGAGATATGACAGCATTTTTTTATTGGTTAGGACATTTTGCACAAGACGTATTATTTTACCCTTTGGAATTAGTGGGTAATTTACCCAATTGGTTTTTTATTGTTTTTGCTTTCGTTTTATTAGGTTGGTGGATGAAACTTCAGAAAAAATATAATGATGAAGCTGCTGCAGACGCTAAGCAATTAAAATAATTTTAGTCTTATAATATAACATTAAACCTCGAAATATTTCGAGGTTTTTTCATTTACACTACTTTTTGCAACTTATTTAAGAATAAAATAAACAACAATATATTGTTAATAAAGTTGGTAGGTAAAAAAAAAGTTGTAAATTCGCAGCCCCATTTTAGGGTACATTGTAAAATTTAAAAACGAATATAGTGGATACATTAAGCTATAAAACAGTTTCAGCAAACGCTGCTACAGTTGATAAAAACTGGGTACTTGTTGATGCTCAAAACGAATCATTAGGAAGATTAGCTTCTAAAGTTGCTTTTCTAATTAGAGGTAAACATAAAACTAACTTTACTCCGCATGTTGATTGTGGTGATAACGTAGTTGTTATTAATGCCGGAAAAATTAAGTTAACTGGAAACAAGTGGGAGGATAAAAAATACATCTCCTATTCTGGATACCCAGGTGGACAAAAAGTTGCTACTGCTACTGAAGTTATGGCTAAAAACCCAATTAAAATGGTTGAAAAAGCTGTTAAAGGGATGTTGCCAAAAGGTATTTTAGGTAGAGACATGTACAGAAACCTTTACGTATATGAAGGTGCTGAACACCAACAAGAAGCTCAACAACCAAAAGAAATTAAAGTAA
>JBMYXB010000005.1:0-39371 GCA_049608005.1 Vicingaceae bacterium | reverse complement strand
CCTTCGGGTTTACTGTTTTCAATACTTTTAGTTAATGCTTTTGCACCATCATAACACACATCATTTACAAAATTGATGTTAACATTTGTCATTTCATCCTTTAAAACAAAAAAGCCAGTTTTGGTTAAAACAACAGAGTCTTTATCTAAATATTCTACAACATTTAAACATTCGGCAGCTTCTAATAAAACTCTAACACCATAATCGGTAATGTTCAAATTTTCACAAATATCTTTTATAGCTACTCCTTTTCTATTTTTTTGAATATATGCTAATATGCCCAAATCTCTTAACGATACTACACATTGAAAAAATATTGGAGAAAATGCAATTTTTTGAGCTTCAGATTTAGCTTCCGCTGCTGTAATTGTTTGTTTCATAGATTAAAATTATTGCTGTAAAATTAATTTTTTATTAAGGAGTAAAAAAAGATAGTTTATTATTTTTTAGATGCTAACCGATTTCGTTTTACTTCCATTTTTTTTAGCATCCAATCAGGGTATTTACTGTCATTTTCTGCATCATAAATACGAATGTTTTGAGATTCATCTGGTTGTAATAAATCATCTTGTTTGCAATTAAGAATTTCTGCTGCGGTTTGCACACCAGAGTAACTTGCCCCTGCAACACCATGCGATAAAATACTTGCCCCGCAAAGGTATAAATTTTCAATTTCGCTTTTTGCTTTAAACGAAAAAGGACCAATTTGTTTTAAGTTTTTTTCAGTACCATAAACACAACCGTTGGTAGAGTTAATAAAATGCTCGTTAGTAATTGGAGTACCTAATTCTTTTTGTACAATTTTATCTCTAATTCCTGGCACTACCTTTTCAACCGTTTTAACCATTTTTTCAGTTAATTGAGCTTTAAAGTTTAAGTACTCTTTTGATTTTTTTTCTCCTTCTGTTTTAAACTTGTTAAAAGATTCGTGATTGATATAAGTAATTGCTTCAATTGTATGGTATCTTCCGTCAAAACTAATCGGATCTTTTAGAGTTGTGCAGCTTACAAATAACCCAGGAAATTCATCTCCCGATAATAAATCTGGGTTCATCAATTCTTTATAAACGAGGTCTGGATCTTTGTTGGTTGTCATCCAAATATTTCCAGAATCTAAACCAGCTTTTTTCACATCCATATCAACTGTTAAAAACAACATTAATGAAGTACAAGAGTATTTTGTTTCGCCTAATCTTTTTAATAATTTTTTACTCAAATTTTCTGAACCAACCATATCTAAATATGTTTTAGAAGGATCAGCATTAGAAATTATTCTTTTTGCAAAAATTTGCTCTCCATTATCCAGTTCAACACCAATTGCTTTTTTTCTTTTGCCTTCGGCTAACAATATTCGTTTTACGCCTTGTGCAGTTTTAATTTCTCCGCCATGTTTTTTAATAGCGTTTGTCATTGCTTTAACTATAGCACTACCGCCACCCATAGGGTAAAAGCCACCACTAAAATAATGATCCATTACTGCACAATGTAAAGGGAAACTCGCTTTTTCTGGAGGTAAACCATGATCTCCGCATTGAATGTTTAATACATTTTTTAATAAAGGATCTTTAATGTGCCAATTCAGTACTTTTTTTAAACTAAATAAACCATATTTTCCTAAATATCTTGTTCGGAAAGGAATTGTTATGTTATCCCAAAAACCACTCATTTTAGGGATGAGTTGTAGTTCTCTACTAACACGTTTAACGGTGTTTAAATATTTGCGAATATTTTTTTTCTCATGTGGAAACCGTTCTGAAAGCGTTTCTATTAATTCATCAAAATTAGCAGGTAAATGTACTCGTTCATCACCTATCCAACAATGCTCATAAGCTTTGGCGTTCATTTTATAAAACGCTAAATCATTTGCAATTCCTAAACCTGAATATAAATCATTGGTAGATTCTCCTTTGTCTAACAATCCGATATAATGAACACCAGGTGTAAATCGGTAGCCGTTTAAATAAAAACTATGACACCATCCACCAGGAACATAATGCTGTTCTAAAACCAACACTTTTTGACCTGCACGAGCAAGACATATTGCAGCTGAAAGACCTCCTGCGCCAGAACCAATTATAATCGTATCTAACTCCATATAAACGAAAAAATGAAATTACTATTTTTAGTGGGGTTTGTTACATGCGATACGTATTTTTTTAAGTGAGTAAGTATGAAATAATTCAAAATAATAATCATTAAAACGGAAAATAAATTATCTTTAGAATAAATTAGGTTTGTACAGCCTTAATTAAAAAATCGTTTTTATGAGAAAAATTTTATTATCAATAGTTTTAATAATAATAAGCCAATTTTTGCTTGGGCAAGAGGTAATAACCAATGAGAAAATACAGTTTGGAACACCACATCCAGTAGTGGATGCAAATTCAAAATCTTACTACAAACACAAAGATTTAATTTTAGGGATAAAGGTTAAAAAGAAAAAAAAAGGAGATATATACACCTTGCAAACCTATAATAGTAATAAGTTATCATTAGAAAAAGTGAAGGTTTATGATGATTTTCCTACCTCATTAAGTAGAGAAAGTATTATAACATTAAATGATAGAATTTTTATATTTTTTTCAGGTTGGAATAAACAAAAAGAGGTGGAGCAACTTTTTGTTAGAGAGATTGATGTTGAAAACGCATCTTTTAAAGGAGATTTGAAACTAATTTCAGAAGTGGATGGTGAATTGTCAGGAGTTAGTTCAGGAAAATTTATGAATTTTAATGTGTTTGAAAAGTATTCTTTTTACCCTTCTTTTGATGAAAGTAAATTACTAATAAAATATAGATTATATCCTGAGAAAAAAAATGATTCTAAAAATAAAGACGTTATAGGATATAAAGTATTTAATGAAAACATTGAATTATTACATGGGAGCGAAGTAGAAATGCCTTATACTGAAAAAAAGATGGAAAACTTGGATTACACAGTAGATAATTCTGGGAGATTTTATATAGCAGCTAAGGTTTATCGTGATAATTCAACAAAACAAAATGCTACGAATAAACAAGATGGTACAAAAGAAATTAATTATGATATTGAAGTAATGACAATTTCTGTAAATGGAGATCTTACACAAAAAAAAATAATATTGGAATCAGGTAAACATATTAATAGTTTGATATTATTTGAAAGTGGTACAGGAGAAATTATTTCTACAGGTTATTATTCTTCAGGAGGGAAAAAAGGCTATTCCCTTAGTGATGCAGATGGTGTTTTTAAGTTTAATTTAACTACAGCAGATGATAATTTTAAGATTAATTACTATGATATACCTTTAGAAATAATAAACCAAAATAAGAAAAAAAGAGAGGTTGAAAAAAAGAAGAAAAAAGAAGAGAAAAAAGAGGGTGGGGCATCATTATCAAATTTAAATCCTGTCAGATTTTTTGTTCATAGTGATGGAAGTATAGTCTTGATAGGAGAGCAATCATTTGTTACAACACATACATATTCAACTTCTGAGGGAAAGACAAGAACAGTTACGACTTACCATTATGATGATGTATTAATTACAAAAATTAATAATGATGGTTCATTAGCTTACATGAAAAAAATGGCTAAAAGACAAGTTAATGAGTTAAGTTCTTTTGAGTTGATTGAAGGAAAAGATGATTTGTATCTAGTTTATCTAGATGATATTAAAAATTTAGATTTAAATTTAGTTGACGTTCCTTATAGAGCAGGTGAATTTTTAACAGCTTATAAAATAAATTATGAAACAGGAGAAACGAGTAAAATTTCTTTATTTGATTATAGAATAGTAAAAAAGCAAAAGATATACCAGTTTTCTTTATCAAGAATTATAACAACAGCTGATGATGAATTTGTTTTTGAGGTTTACAAAAAGAAAAAAGAAGATCTTTTGATTAAAGTTAATTTAAAATAGTTACACATAAACCAACTTCTCTGGTTTTCTTTTTTCTTGGTTAAATACTTTTTGGTTTATGGTATCTTCATCAATGTAACGTAAATCGGGTGTTACTCTTAATTTAGATTTAAACAAGAGCTTAATTTTTTTATGAAATTCTTTATTGTCTAAATGGTTTGAAAGAATAACCGTTATGTGATCATTTCCAAATTCATTTTTAGAAATTTCTACTTGGTAAATGTTAATTTCTGCCATCATATCCAACACATCAAATATTGCTGGCGGAAAAATTGTGGTCCCTTTAAACTTTATCATTTGTTGTTTTCTACCCAATACTGGGCCTAAGCGAGGAGTGCTACTTCCGCAAGTACATTTATCATAATAAACATGGCATAAATCGCCAGTTTTGTAGCGTAACAAAGGCATTCCTTCTACACCTAAAGTGGTAAATATTACTTCACCTAATGCTCCATTTTTAACAGCAGCCCCATTTTCATCAACCACCTCTAAAATCAATAAATCTGGATTTAAATGTCCTCCCATTCCTGCTTTACACTCGGTAAAAGCTGCCCCCATTTCTGTAGAGGCATAAGTAGAAGCTAACTGAACATCCCAATGTGATAGAATTCTTTTTCCTAATTCGTTTGGGGTAAAATCTTGATTTCTAATAGGTTCACCTATGCAAATAATAGATTTAATGCTAGTGTTTTTATAATCGATTCCATTTTCTATGGCATAATCAATCAGTTTTGGAATAAAAGAAGGAATGGCAATGATAACTGTTGGAGCAAAACGCTGTATGGATTCCCATTGTAAATAAGGAGCTCCTGGGCCTGTACGAACAATGCCAGCTCCCATTTTACGAATGCCTTGTTGATAGGCTAAGCCAGCCATAAAACGTTTGTCAATGGTGGTCATTAATTGGTAAATATCATCCGAACTACCTCCTGCACAAGTTAAAGCTTTGGCTTCATTTTCAGCTAATCTGTCAACATCTTTTGCGGTTAAATAAAAAGTAACAGGATTACTTAATGTTCCTGATGTGGTTACAAAATCTGCTACTTTACTTTTATCCACACACAAAAAATCATCATTGTGTTTGGCTAAATTATCTTTGTATGTAAATGGAATTTTCTCTAAATCTTTAAGAGAAGTAATGGTATTAATAGCTATATTTTTTTCTTTAAATAGCTTTTGATAATATTTAGAATGCTTGTTAAGATATTGTAGTAACTCTTGTAGTTTATCCAACTGAGATGATGTAATATTTTCTGTTTTGTCCATTTCTATGCTTTTCTTTGGCATCATTCAAAACTTTTAAAGTATTTAATTTTATGTCCTTGTGCCGGACAGTCATTTACTTTTTTGTCTTGATTATCTTTTGGATAATTCAAGTTTACAAGATACTATATTCTCTTTAATAATGTTTTCTTCATCAATTGAAGCAATACTTTTGGTAAGTGCTAATTCATAAAATTCAATTGCTTTTTTATAGTCCTCATTTTTTTGATGATAATCTCCAAGCACCATATAAGTAATATAGCTTTTTGGGTTTGTATGAATGAATTTACTTTCCATTTCTGGAGTTAAACTAAACGGAATACCAATCATCACATACTTTTGGATGTGCTGCTTTATCTTTTTAAACACTTCATATTTTTTATAATCGATAGTTTCAATAAAGTCATCAGCTTCTACATTTAAAGAATCAATGGTAGAAATGTGGGTTACCTCTTTTTCTCCAAAAACAGTATTTAAATCATAACAAATAAAATCTCCTAATTGATATGGAGGTGTTGAAATCCAAAATTGTTTTTGATGGGGTTTAAAAATAATTCCATGATGTGCAATTAATTGATTTAAAGCTTTAGGGTTTCCATATCCTATAAACTCATTGTTAACGCCTTTTTGGTTACGTAAAATAGTTATGGCTTCCTTGTAATCTATAGGGTAATTTTTATTGAGGAGCTGATTGGTTCTATCAAATCGATGCTGAGAATCGCTATTTTTAATATTATTGATGTTTACAGAATCAGCAACAAACACATCGCTTTGGTAATGGTTAGAACACGTAAGTTGGTTTGTTCCAGTATCATAAACATCCATTTTTTGTGGAGATTTTTCAATAAGAATGGTTTTATCATCTTCAGAAGAACCTATCATTAAAGATTCGGAAACAAAAGTGTCTCTTTTTTTAGCAATCGCAATAGCTTCTTCAATGTTTTTGGCATACTGCAAAATTTCTCTGGCAAGTAATGAAATGGGGTCTTTAGCTGTAAACGGAATGTCAGATTTTGAGGCATTTAAAGTAACGGTTAATCCTTTCTCATTCATACCAGAAACCACACCGGTTAAGCCAGCCCATGAGTAAGATGAAAATGCATAACCTTTTGTAGGTTTTACAAAAAGAATGAGTTTATCTTCAGCAAATTCATCACCCATGTAAAAGTCAAAATTTCGGGCAATTAATAAAGAGCTGTCTTTTGATAGTTTATTGTTTACAGAAAAAGAAGTGCATCCAACCATGTTTAAATCTTTAAGTGCATGACCAATATCATGTGCTGCATGGTAATTTAATATGCGGTAATATTTTGGTCCGATGTAATCATATTTATCAGAAAAAGATTGTGATACGCCATAAATTTCAGTCAGATTCTCTTCAGGTATGTATTCGTTAATATCTCTATTAAACCAAGCAACAAACATTTTTAAGAAAAATTGGAAAAACTGATTGGGAACAATTTCATCAATTTGCTTGACAAAATAAACCTCTTGTTTTTCAATTAATTCTTTAGCTAAAACCCCATAAATTAAGCCACGCTCATAAGGTTCTCCTTCAAGGTACATTTCCCAAATGCCGTGTTTATTTAGCTTTAACCAGCAGTTATTTACCGTGTAGTGGTTTGGAGCAACTTCAATGCGAGTGTAGTCTTTTACCGATTTCTTTTCATCTATAGTTGGAGTGGGCATTTTTATTTCCCAAATAAAATAAACAACAAAACACAACAGTAATATGCCTAAAATTTTCAGGCTAAGTTTTGTGAGTTTGAGTATCTTCTTTTTCATTTATTTCCTTTTCTAAATAAATTTAATAAAAGTAAGGATGCTAATGTTGAAACTATTCCAGCAGCAACAGCAAGAATAACAGCTCCAACTGCATATTGAATAAAATTCAAATGAATGGACTCCAAAGTTAATGATTTTAAAGAAGTTATTTCTGCATTATTTTCTACAAAAGGAGCACCTATAAGGTAGCTAGAAAAAATAATAAATGGAATAAACGGAGGAATACTAATATTTGCTGCAGCAACAAATAATACTTTATTTAATTTAAAAGCAAAGGTTAAGGGAATTCCAATTAACAACTGAAAGCCCCATAGAGGAACTACACCCATAAAAAATCCAAAACCAATAGATAATGATTTGGATAAATTACTTTCGTCACTTTTTATGGCTTCTCTTTTTATTACTTGCATTACCCTAATAGGTAGGTAATACAATAATGTTAGTGTAACCAAATACGTATTTAAAATACTAATTCTAGTAAAATCTCTAAAAGGTCTAAAATGAGAAACTCTTTCATCAGGATCGTAAAGAACATTAATGGAGATAGGGATAATAGGCGTGTTTTTCCAAGCTAACTTTACAATTACTTCAATTTCTGTTTCAAATTTATTAGTAAAAAGCTTCATTTTAGAAATAGGTTCTAAAGGGTATAACCTAAATCCTGTTTGTGTGTCTGGTAATGTAATTCCTGTTTCTACTTTAAACCAAAAATTAGAAAACTTGTTTCCAAAAGAGCTTTTACTAGGAACACCTTCTTGCTCCATATTTCTTGACCCCATAATTAAAGCTCCAGGATTTTTTTTAGCAGCTTCAATAAAAAGAGGAATATCTTCAGGGTAATGTTGACCATCAGAATCTATTGTAATGGCATTTTTAAAACCCATTTCAAAGGCTTTTTTAAAAGCTTTACGTAACGAAATTCCTTTGCCTTGGTTAACTGGGTTGGTAATAATTGTAATTTGCGATTTATACTGCTCTAGTATTGCAACTGTGTTATCGGTTGCTCCATCATTAACAAGAATAACATCTGCTGCTTTAGCAAAATTCAAAACACCTTTAATTACTCTTTCTATTGTATTGCAATTATTATAGGTAGGAATAATTACACAACAGTTAATTTCTTTTAATGATTGTGATGGCAAAAGTGTTGATTTTTCGGTGTTAGAAGCAGTCAAAATTAAACGGCATATTTTGCTGTAAATTTAAAGAAAGTTTGACTGTTATTTAACGTTCCTCCAGATGCCGATACTTTTACCAAACCATCTTCTAAAATTGTATAATTTATAGTGATTAAAAGGTCGGGGGTTTCGTTTGGGTTAAGAATAGCCAAAAACTTACACCTTCCAACCTCTTTTAATAAACAGGTTTTATCCAAACCTTTTTCTAAAAGTTCTTTAACAATTTGTAATTGTACAACGCCAGGTGTTACAGGGTTGTTAGGAAAATGCCCGTCAAATATTTTATGAGCAGCATTTAACTTTATTGTTGATATTACTGAATCTTCAGTTTTTTGAATGCTTATTAAATTAAAAAAATCGTTAATTAACATAATTATAATTTTAAAAAAGTTGATTTAGGAATTGCTTGATTAAATTGCTCGTTATAAAATTTCATCACACTTTTATCTCCGTTTTTTTCTAAAAAAGTAAGCTCTTTTAAACGGGTTGTTGCTTTTAAGAAAGACAATTCTATACGGTTAAAAATAGCTTTTAAACGTTTGTTTTTTGGAGTTAATTCAACAATATAAAATTTACCATCATTAAAGTACTTTACATCAAACTGCTTGCTGTCAAAAATGTCGCCATTAATCATACCTATCATAAGGGTGTTCATTTTGCCCATCATTTTACTTGCCCCAGCAATTTTTTTTTCTTTACCGTTGTCTTTTATACGAATATCTGTATTGTTAATTAATAGCACATAATTAAACGGTGTGTTTTGTTCCCAACGTAATTTGTCAGCTTGTTCATAATAAAAAACACCTTCAGATAGCTGAGGGTTTTTCATAAAAATTAAATGCTTTTCTTGTTTAAAATCGGCAATTATAGAGCTTGTTTTTTTAGCTTGCTGTTTTAATTTTGCTTTTAGTTCGGATGGATTTTTTATAGGGATTTTGTTTTGTGCAGAAAGTACAAAAGTTGTTAAAACCAAAAAAATACCAAGTAATACTTTATTCATAAGGTGTTTTGTTTATTAATTCTGGCAAAGGAACAATTTTTATACCATTTGTTTTGCAGTAGCTAATAATATCCGGTAAAACATCTAATGTAACTTGTTGCGTATCATGAAACAGAAGTATTGCCCCATCAGTTAAATTAGAAATAATTTTTTTGTACAGGGTGTTTTTATCTTTTTCAATGGTATCTAACGATCTAATAGACCAACCTATTGAAACCATTTTTAATTGACTTAAAGCTCTTTTGTACCTTGGGGTAGTAATGCCATAAGGCGGACGAAAAAACAATGGTTTTTTGTTAATTATTTCAGCAATACTGTTGGAACATTTTATGATATCTTCTTTTAGTTTTTGGGTAGGATATAGTGTGGTTTTTTTTGTGTGACTAAACGTATGGTTGCCAATTGTATGTCCTTCGTTATTCACTCGCAACAATAAATCTTTGTTTAAATTTATTTTATTTCCGATAACAAAAAACGTTGCTTTAATGTTTTCTTTTGCTAGGATGTCTAAAATTTGAGGAGTAATTTTTTCATCAGGACCATCATCAAACGTAAGTGCTATTCCTTTTTCTGTTCCTTTATTAATGCTTTTTACAAAGTAATTTAAGCCAATAAAGCTAGTGCCTGAAATGGTAATTAAAATAAAAATAAGTGTTACTAATCCGAGTGCTAGCCACAATGTAGATCCATTAAAAAACCAAACAAAAAACAGTGTTAATGCTGCCCATAATAATATTGAAATATTATGCTTCAATAGATTTTATTATTGTTAATCCAATGTTTGAATTATTGAAATTATTAAAAAGCAAAATAGTTTTTACCGATTTGTTAGCAGTAAGCTTGTTTTCAGTTTTGTTGGATAAAATTTCAGTTGCCAAGTGCATCCCAAAAGCAGAATTGCTAAAATAATAACCGCAATACTGTTCGTAATTAACACATTCTATTTCTGTAAAATGGTTAGAAACTTCTTGGTTGCTTAGTGTTCCATTTGTATTAAATAAACACAAATCAATATCATTAGAGCTTAAATTATTTTGTTCTAAAAACTTATTAATTAACGAACTTGTGTCTGAGTTATTTAACCCAATTGCCTGGCTATCTATTAAAACAGCTTTAGACTTTTCATTTTGGGTTTCCGAAAGCATAAAAAATGAAGCTCCAGAAGTTAGTTTGTTTTTTAAATGATGTAATCCAAATTTATTGGATAATTCATCCATTAAAGGAATATTTTCATCAGCCGATCCAACTAAAACAGTTGAACTTTCTTCATTTAAACACAACATCCCGTCTATTAAACTGTGCTCAAAAGAGAGTGTGTTTTGGGTGTGCGTAATGTTGTAGTTATGGTTTTTTAATGCCAATGATATTTGCCCGGCAATAGTGTTGTGGGTAGATTGTATAAATGATGTTGGAGGAATTAACCCTTCAATTGTTAGGGTGTTTTTTAAGAATTTTTCAGTATCAACTAAACAACCTAAACCTGTTCCTACAATTATAGCATCAGGAACTGCTATGTTTGATTGTTGGATGCAATCTTTACTACACGCAATTCCCATTCTAATAATTTTGCTCATTCTTCTTAAAGAAGACCCATCAATAAAATCTTTATAATTGGGAGTAATTAAAGCTGAATTTTCATTTATTGGAGTAAGATTATTTATCCATTCCTCATTTTGAAATGAGTTTTGAAATGATATGGATGAGCTAGCATTGATATAGTACATATTATGCTTTTTTAAAAATTACTGTAGAATTATTACCTCCAAAACCGAACGAATTAGAGAGTACTGTATTCACTTTTTGTTTGGTGTTCCATTCTTGTTCAGGAACTAAATTTGTTTCAGTAATGGGTGTTGAATAATTTAAGTTAGGTAAAATTACATTGTTTTGTAATGCTAAAACAGCATACACAGCTTCAATAGTTCCAGAGGCTGCCAAAGTATGCCCTGTATATGCTTTTGTAGAACTAAAAGGAGGAACCTCATCTTTAAATATATTTTTTAATGCGGTAGATTCTGATAAATCATTGTTTGGAGTTCCTGTTCCGTGAGCATTTACATAAGAAATCTCTTCAGGTTTCATATTGGCAACTTTTAATGCCGCTTTAATTGCTAAAGTTGCACCTTTTCCATCTGGTGAAGATGCAGTTTGATGAAAAGCATCTGCGGCATTTCCCCAACCAGCAACAAGTGCCAATGGTTTATTAGTTGTTTCTTTTAAGCTTTTTTCATTTTCGAGTAATAAAAAACCACTTCCTTCTCCTAAATTTAAACCATTTCTGTTTTCATCAAATGGTTTAACCCATTCATCACTATAAATCATTAAAGATTTAAAACCTTCAATAGTAAAGCCAGTTAAAGCATCAGATCCGCCAACTAAAACACGATCTAATTTATTTTGTTGTAATAATCTAGCACCCAACATTATTGCATTAGCACCAGAAGAACAGGCTGTAGATAAAGTATTAATATAACCTGAAATATTTAATGCTTGGGCTATTCTTTCTGTAGTATCACCACTATCATGAGTAGTTATTAAAGAAATATCTGCTTCTTCTTGATCTACTTTTTGTTGGTAATAAATTTCTGAATTATCCATCCCACCAACAGATGTAGAAGAGATAATGCCTGTTCTTATAGAATCGTTATGTTGATTATCTCCCCAAGCCTCTTTTGCTGCAGCAATTCCTAATAAAGATGTTCTTGAAATAGGGGAGGGTACATTTAATTGATTTACTAATGTTTCGTTACTCAATTTAACCTCTCCAACTAATTGGTTTTCTTTAAAATTAAGAATATTTATAGGGGCTATTCCTGTTTTTTTATTTTTTAGAGCTTCAAAATTTTCTTGAACATTTAGTCCGATGGCAGAAATTACGCCTATACCTGTAATGTAAATATTCATAGTAATTAATTGGGTTACTGTATTGCGAAAATAAACATTTTTGCAGTTATTTTTTTTCTAAAAAACAGAACTTTTTCTAAAAGAATAAATTATCTTAGCTGAGCTTTTAAACAATGTTAAAACTGATGGAAAATACGTATGATGTTTGTATTTTAGGGGGTGGATTAGCTGGACTAACACTCTCTATACAATTAAAAAAAGAAAATCCTGAAATTTCTATTTTGGTATTAGAGATGAGAAAAGATGATGCTCCTGATGCGGCACATAAAGTAGGAGAATCTACAGTAGAATTAGGAACATATTACATCCGAGAAGTGCTTAACCTTAAAGATTATTTAGATGAGCACCAATTGCCTAAAGAAGGATTGCGATTTTTTCTTACACCACAACATAAAAATGATATTTCTAAACGAGTTGAGTTAGGGCCAAAAGCAACGTTGCCAGTTCCTTCACATCAATTAGATAGGGGAACTTTAGAGAATGAATTGGCAAATAGAGCTAAAAAAAATGGAGTGGATGTATTTTTTAATGCGAAAGTGAATCAGGTAGATTTTGATGAAAATAAGCATACCGTAAGATTTAAAAAAGATGGAGAAGAAATTGATGTTAAATCGAGATGGGTTGTAGATGCAAGTGGTAGATCAAGTTTTTTGAAAAGAAAATTAGGATTTAAAAAAGAGTTGAGTCACAACATTAATGCAGCTTGGTTTAGGGTAAAAGGAGAGATTGATGTAGCCGATTGGTCGGAAAATAAAGAATGGGTTGATGCTGTAAAACCAGGTTTAAGAAGGTTGGGAACAATCCATTTTATGGATAAAGGTTATTGGGTTTGGTTTATACCTTTAGCAACAGGTAACACAAGTATTGGTATTGTTGCTGATCCTAGGCACCATCCTTTTGAAAAGTTTAATAAGTATGAAAAAGCAATGGATTGGCTTAAAGAAAATGAGCCAGTTTGTTATGAACAGCTTAATAAAAAAAGAGATGATGTATTGGATTTTAAAATTTTAAAGCATTATTCTCATCACTCAGAAAAACTATATTCTACAGATCGATGGGCAGTGGTTGGAGATTCTGGAGTGTTTTTAGATCCTTTTTATTCGCCTGGAACAGATTTTATAGCTATAACCAACACTTTTGTTACCGATTTAATTGCTAGAGATAAAAAAGGAGAAGACATCTTTTTAAGAACAAATGTTTTTGAACAAGCTCACTTTTCTTTGTTTAATAATTGGGTGCCAATTTATGAAGATAAATATCAGCTTTGGGGTTTAACACAAACCATGATTTTAAAAATTTATTGGGATTGGTTAGTTTACTGGGCTGTACCAACATTGTTGTTTACTAATAATGCGTTTACAAATATTGCTGTTTTAAAAGAACTGTTTTCTTCTAAAAAGAAAATTGGTCACAAATTTGGACAACTGAATTTGCGAATGCAAGAAGTTTTTGTTGAGTGGGGAAAACACGAAACTAAAACAATATCAGATAGTTATATTGATCTTTTTGACAGTAAAAACATTGAAATATTTCACAAAGGAATTGATGAGCGATATGACCCTAAAGATTTAATTCTTAAAATACATGATAATGTTGCAGTGCTCGAAGATACTGCATCACAAATATTTAGATTAATGAGTACTGAAATTTATGGTACTTCTGATGATTTAAAAGTGAATCCTTACGAGATGACTTTGAATGTAAAGCCGACTAATGTTGATGGTGGAAATGAATATGTTCAAAGCATTAAAGAAGATGTTGATACCATGTGGCTTTATAATTAAAAATGTCAGTAAAAAATAAAATAGCACTGGTTCAGGATACTTTTAAAAGAGGTAAAGAAAAAGCTACCACTACTGAAAACCTGAACAAGTTGAATGAATGGTTACTGGAATTACCTAAAGAATTTATTTCGGTTGCTTATGAAGGTGCATCAATGGGTGTTGCAATAAAAAGTATTGAAGAAACTAATTCTTTAAATCAATGGAATAAATTTTATAATGATTTTGGTTTAAAGCACAGTTCTCAAATGCATGTAGGATTGGGCTGGGCTTTTGCTGAACTTAATTTAAAATTTAAGGATGTTGATTTAGTAATTGATCCTGTTTTAAAATATAGAGTTTTAGATGGCTATGGTTATTACGAAGGAATATTTAAAAGAAGGCAATCTATCCGAACACAGCAAGTTCCTCAACATTTTAATGAAATAGAGTTAAGAGCATACAATCAGGGTTTAGGAAGAAGTTTGTGGTATATTGCCCAGGGAGAAGTAGAAAAATTAGTTAAGCTAATAAATATCTTTGCAGAAAATAGACATAATGATATGTGGCGAGGTATTGGAATTGCTGTTGCTTATGTTGGAGGTGTTGAAGCTTTAAATATAGAGCAGTTAGTTATTGGCTCGGGGCAACACCTTTCATCGTTTAAAAGTGGTGTAGCTTTACTTATTCAATCTAGGGCTAAAGCGGGGTCTATTGTTAATGATACAGAAAACATTTCAAATATTTTATTTAATACAGATACTCAATATGTAAATGATCAGGTAACCAAATTGGAAAAAGAAACTATAGCAACTTCAGAGGCATCTTATTTTGATTGGTTAAAAAAAATTGAAGAAAATTTTGTCACACTCCTTTCATCAAGATAAATCCGTGCTGCTGGCCTAAATAATTATTATAAATCAAAACGTTTTTGGCCAGATGATTTCCTTTTTTGTATAATGCTTCTGAAGGTATTTTTTTTCCATTAAGTAAGTTCGTTGCCAACCAAGTAGCAAATCCACTAGCTGTAGGATATTCACCAACAAGGTTTTTATAGCTGTAAACAGTTGTTTTAGGAAATGATTTCATCAAATCGCTGTACCAAAAATCACTTCGATTATCACCATTAAAGCCAAGAAAAAGGGTGTCAATATCTTCTATTTTGGTATTGTTTTTTTGAAGAAACTGAATTGCTCGCTCTTCAATATTTTTATTTTTAGAATAACTAAATTGATGGACATCAACTAGCTCACAAATTGCATTTTTTTTAGTGTTAGAAACAACAAACATTGTTGCTCCTTCTCCACTTACAGACCCTTTGCTATTGGACTCCAATAAAGCATCAGATGAAATTTCTTCAGTTTTAAAACGACCTGCAAAAGCATCAATGTTATAATTATGTTCAGAATTTTCTTCTATATTTCCTATTAATAATTTTGTTGCTTCGCCCTCTTCAAAAAGAAGGAGTGCATCTAAAATTGCCGATTCAAAAGCTAATCCCATTCCCATGTGGGTATTGTTATAACCTGTATTTTTACTCATCATAGCTAAATGACCAGCAATTGAGTTTGGTGTACTTTGTACAAAGTTAGTAGGGGTTAAAGTACCTTCTTGATACTCAACAATTTGGTTTAAAAATTTAATGCAATCATCCAATCCACCAGTAGCTGTTCCTAAAATAATTCCATCAATATCATTTTGTTTTTCTATTAATGGCATACCAGCACCTATACCTATTCGTACAGATTTACCCATTCTTCGGAGTAAACCTTTAGGTATTAAATTAGCATAATTAGGTTCAATTGCGTAATATTTATTTCCTAAAAATGTTTCTACCTGTCCTTCAAAAAAGGAGTTGTCAAATGTTTTTTGAGGCGAAATACTATAACAATCTGTAATATACATAGCTTATGATTGACGGATTATTAACGAAGTACAATTTCCTCCAAAGCCAAAAGAATTAGAAAGAACTGTTTTTATTTGGATGTTTTTAGTATGATTTTTTACAGGAAACTGGTTAAAAGGTTGTATGGGTGTATTGCAATTTAAACTAGGATATAATTCATTATGATTAATGCTTAAAATGCTATAAACAGCTTCTATTGCACCTGCAGCGGCTAAGGTATGCCCAGTGTAAGATTTAGTTGAATTAAAAGGCGGAAATCCTTTAAAAACTTTATTAATTCCTGTTAGTTCTGTCATATCGTTATTGCCAGTAGCAGTTCCATGTGTATTAATATAATCTATATCTTGGGGTGTAATAGCTGCTTTATTTAATGCTTTAGACATACATTCAGCAACACCTATAGCATCTTCAGATAATGAAGAAGGGTGGAAAGCATCATTACTATTTCCGTAACCAACAATTTCTGCATACGTTTTTTTATTGCCAATAAGTTCTTCTGATTCTAATATCAGGTAAGCAGCTCCTTCTCCTAAGTTAAGCCCTTTTCTATTTTCATCAAACGGAGCACAAGCTTTGTCCGACATAATTTGCAGTGCATTAAATCCATTCACACTAAACTTTCCGATAGCGTCAGCACCACCAACTATTGCTCTAGTTGCTCTACCAGATTTTATCAATTTAGCACCTAACATTATTGCATTTGCTGAAGAAGAACAAGCCGTATTTATTGCATCAACAATTCCTGTTAATTGATATTCTTTTGCAATTTTTAAAATGTGGGTACTTCCTGGGTATGATTCTACAAACTCAGAACCTTCTGAAATTAGGTTAGCATCTTCGTAAAGGTCATCGGTATTACACATTCCGCCAATAGTACTGGCAGAAATAAAAGCAGTGTTTTCTGATGAAATTTCTTGGGAAGTAAGTTGTGCAACTTCCAAAGCTTCTTTTAATGCTGTAAAGGCAATGTAATCTGTTCGAGTAAAACCTTTTGTATTGTTAAGGTTTAAATTGGCCTTAAGTTCTGCAGTACTGTATTTTACTTCAGCAAAAGGGTGTGTTTTTGCGTAGTTAGATGTTAAGTGCTGAGCTTTACCAATTCCTGTTTTGCCATTTCGTAATTGGGTTAAATTTTCAGCAGTATTGTTGCCAATAGCCGAAATAACCCCCATTCCTGTAACAAAAACTTTTTTCATCTATTTGATAAGTATTAAATAGTTGAAAAATTATTTTAATTTATCTGAGTGCTCTAAGATATATGCTGCCATGTGATTTACGTCAACTAAAACTTTTCTTCCCTCAGTAGGGTTAGTAATTTTAATGCCATATTCTCTTTCTAACAACACAATTAATTCTATAGAATCTATAGAGTCTAAACCTAACTCTTCTCCAAAGAGAGGTGTATCATCGTTAATTTCTTCTGGCGTAATATCTAATAAGTTTAAATATTTAATTATTTGAGTTTTTAGATTGGCTTTTAATTCAGTTACTTCCATTTTAAATTAATTTTTCAAGTTTTAACTTGGTGTATGTAATAATTTGACAAGCTGCAATAAAGATAAATAAAAATCCAATAATAGGAAATAATTGGCTCCAACTACCGCCTTTCAAAAATAAGATATAAAACCCTTCTAAGCACCAATGCATGGGAGAAAAGTTACTAATGATTTGTAAATACTCTGGCATTATAAAAGTAGGCACCCAAATACCTCCTAATGCTGCAAATATGATAATTGATATTGCTCCAATTCCATTAGATTGTTCCTGTGTTTTAGATAATGCACCAATCATCATTGCATAGCTAACAGCAGCAAAACTGCACATTAGCATCATTACAATAAATGCCGAAAATGCTGAAGGCAAAATCAGTTTTGGTAAATTTATTAACGGGAAAACAGATATTCCTATAGAAAAAATTAGTGCAAATTGTAGTACGGCAACAAGCATATAAACCATCATTTTTGCCGATAAAATATGGAGGTAGTTTGTTGGCATTGTTTTAAGTCTTAAAAAGCTACCATTTACTCGTTCTTTAACAATGTTGCTTCCTAAAGAAACGACCATAAAAAACATGGCAAAAATAGTCCAAGCAGGCACATTGTGTTGTGTTGAGTTAGGGTTAATCATGTGCTCATCATTTTTTGCTGCAATGCGCTTAATTTCAATCTTATTACTCATTATTTTTTTCTTAAAATCATCCGGAGATTTTTCTATTCCTACCTCAGAGTAAATTGATCCTATCATTAGCTCATTTTCTAAAACATTTAAAAAAGAACTAATAACATTGGTAATAGAGTAGCTGTAATTATCTTGTAAAACAGGATCGTGATAAAAATCTAGATGAGGTAAAGCAACTTCTGGAGCATCATTTTTTAGTTCAGATAAACCTAACTCAAAGGTTAATGTTTGGCTAATTTGATTTGCTTTTTCTTGTAATTTTTCTGTAAAATTATAAGGAATAAATAATGCAGTTAATTGATTTTCATCTAACAAAAAATCTTTAAGTGCTTCGGTTTTAAGCTCATTTTTTTCTTGTATATCAAACAATCCAGATTGGTGGAGTAAGGATATTAATTTGTTTCCTTGTTCACCAGCATCTTGGTTAGATATGATCAGCGAAACTTTATTTTCATTTACCATCTTATAGGCACTATCCTGTATTATTGTAATAATAAACACCAATAATAAAGGCATTAAAAACATAATAGCCAAGCCTATTTTATCGCTTAAAAGCAATAAAAGTTCTTTTTTTATGGAGGCCATTAATTTCATTCTGATACTGTAAGCTTAATAAATAAAGATTGTAAATCAGCTGATTTGTGTGCAGAAATTAACTGTTTTGTAGGGCCATTTGCAACAATTTTGCCTTTACTTATTAAGAGTAATTCATCACAAAAATCTTCTGCTTCTGATAAGTGATGGGAGGTATAAATAATTGTAGTGCCTTGATTTTTTATTCCTTTTAAAAAACTAATAATAGATAATTTACTCTGCACATCAACCCCTACAGTTGGCTCATCTAAAAACAAAACAGCAGGGTTATGGATCAATCCAATTGCTAAATTAACTTTACGTTTCATCCCTCCAGAAAAGGTGCTAATTCTTTTATTGGCAACATCACTAAGTCCTAAAATGCTTAATAAATTTGTTGTTCTTTCGGTAATTTCTTTTTTAGATAAGTTGTATAGTGATCCAAAATAATTCATATTTTGAATAGGAGTTAGTTCGTGATAAAACGCGTATTCTTGAGGTACAAAACCAATTATTTTTTTTAAATCAACTCCTGTAATTGGTGTTTGGTTTTTTGAAACATAATTTACATTTCCTTTGGTGGCCTCTATCAAACCACAAAGGATGGAAATTAAAGTAGTTTTTCCTGCTCCATTAGGGCCTAAAATACCAATGGTTTGCCCTCCTTTAATCGTAAAATTAACATCAGATAAACTTTCTTTAACTGCTGTTTTATATTTTTTAGAAATATTGTTTATTTCTATTTGGGCTAAACCAGGCATTATTTTAGGTTTAACTTAGTTAATTGTTTAAAAGCATTTTTTTCGATTGCAGAAATTTCAGTCATAATATCAGCAACCATATCATAATCTTTTTGTTCAGTTAATCTACCTTTGTAAATTCCAGCCATTTGTACTGCCGAAGAACGCCATAAATCTCCTGCTTTAGTGAATTGATCTGATATTGGTAATAATCTGTCATCTTGTAAATGACCTACAGCTTGTTCTAAAAAAGCGGCATATAAAAACCTAAATCCACCACCACCTGTACCAATTTCTTCTTGCATTCTAACAATCTGACCAAGGTATAAACCAGCCTTTCGAGGGCCTAATTTATCTCTCCAAGTTCTTATTTTATTGGCTGTTCCTTTAATTCCGGTAGCTCCAATAATTGGACCTGGAGCCCTGTACATATAAATAATGTTTCTATTAATACCACTAACGATTGCTTTTCTGATAGTAGCTTGATTTACATTGCCTATTTTGTTAGGGTAATAAAGTTGTCCTTTAGGGGCAAGTACTCCTTTTGCAAATCTAACTTTATTTAAATCGTTTGCAGTAAGTGTAGTCACCTCTTCCATAACTGGGTCGCTAATTAAGTAAGTGTTATTTTCTTTGCCGTAAACAATTAAATTATGAGCGTTAAAATGAAAACGATATTCTTTAGGAAAGTAGGTAAGGTTATACACTCCAACCTGACAACCAACAGGTATTCCTTCTTCAATTTTGCGATCTAAGTAGTTTTGTGCCTTTTGTTCGTCTTTAAATTTTTGTTTGGTAAGTTCTACATTTAAAGATTTACAAGTTCTGCTAAAAATACCGCCAGGCATAGCTCTAAAAGAAATCATAGGACCGCCATTAACTTTTAAGTAGGGGATGTGTATGTAAAATAAACCTGCTCCCATACCAAATGCTAAAGGTTCGGTCATAAAATCTAAACCTTTATGTTGTAGTAGGCTAGTTATTACACCATTTTCGCAATGTGCTGTTTGTATGTGTTTAAAATCTTTTACCATTTTTACTTAAAATTTTTAAGTTCATCAATGGTAATGTTAAACGCATTAGCGTATTTGGCTAATTTGTTGTCGTTTAATTTATTAAAGCCTTTTGGAGTCATATGCTTTTTAATAGAAAATTTCCAAAACCCAGTATAACCTGATAAAACCTGAAAATCCATCAAGTTTTTAATGTAAAAGAAATAGATAGGGCTTTTTTCTCCTGCTGTTACTGCTTTTTTAGCAGCAATAATTTGCTCATTAATATCTTCCCAAGCATTATCTAGTGCTTCATTTTTAACACTCCAGCCAGAACTTAAATCAGATTCGTATTTACCTTCGCTGTTTTTTACATAACAAACCTCTCTGGTAAAATTTTTCAATCCGCTATCATCTTGTGGAAGGTCTTTTTTTTTCATCTTAACAAACCGTTAATAAGCAATACACGTATGAGAACCTTGCACTTTCTGGAACAACTAAAAGAATTTTTTCGCCTTTTTTAAGTTTTCCGCTATTAAACAATTCATCTACCATTAAGTAAATAGATCCTGCACCAACATTGCCTTTGGTTGATAGATTAGTAAACCATTTTTCTTTAGGGATAGGCATGTTTAAATCTTCCCAATGCTGAGCAATTTTGTTTTCAAAATAATAACTCGACATGTGTACTAAAAAGTAATCTAAATCTTCAGATGTTAAGTTGTGTTTTTCAAATATTTCAGGTACCTTTTTAAAACTTAATTCTACAATTTTACCATCAAGTTGTCGTGCATCTTGTTTAATACTTAAAATAGATTTTGTAGCACTTTCTTGAGGAGTAAATTCTGCAAAACCTTTTAAATCGCCATTTTCTTGTTTTTCAGAACCCATATACATACAAGATTCTTCTTGGTTGGCGTAAGAAACAGACTCCATCCAGTTTATTTCTAAAGATAATCCTTCTTTGTTGGGTTCATTTTCTAATTGAAAAGCTCCTGCACCATCAGACAGCATCCATCTTAAAAAATCTTTTTCAAAAGCTAAATAAGGTGCGTCTTGCAGTTTACTTAACTCTTGTATTTCTTCTTCATAATTTTCTGATCTCAACAAAACTGATGTTCTTTCAGATCCCGTACAAACAGCTTTCTTTTTATCTTCAAGCTGTAACGACATGTAAGCATATTTTAACGCGTGCATTCCTGCACAACAGTTTCCTGAAGGGGTAACCACTTCAATAGAATTCATTTCAGGCAATTTACCATGCACCATAACTCCGTGTGCTGGCATCATTTGATCTGGCGATGAGGTGCCGCAACAAAGTAAATCTACCTCTTTAATTTGAGCAGGGTTATCGGAAAATAAACTTTTTACAGCCAAAGCAGTTAAATCTGCGTTAGTGTGTGTTATTTTTCCTTCTTTAGTTAAGGCGTAATACCTTTGCATAATTTTATTGCTACGTAAAACCATTGCTTTTGATCTGGACTTGTTTCCATTAATTAATCCCAAAAACTCTTCCATTTCATCATTAGGAATTACAGCATTGGGTAAAAAGTTTGAAGTTTTAGTAATATATACTTTAGCCATTTTCATTTAATTTTACACTACAAAAATACTCTTTTTTTCTCTTTATTTGTCCTAAAGTTAGTGGTCTAAATAGTATAGTATATATTGTTAATACAACTGGTGAAACGATAAATAAAGCAAAGTATAAGTAGTTCCTAAAAATCATAAGCCAAGTAGCTCTTTTTTTAGGTGTTGTTCCTTTTTTCTTAATTGTATTAGCCCAAATTTTAAATAACTTTTTTGCTCTAGATTCAATAAATAAAATACTGGTGTTTATTTGTATTTTATTTAAAGCAATAATATCATTTTGTAAGTTGCTAAAATCTTCTTTTTGTAAAGCTTTTTCAGCGATAACCCCAAAAGTTGTAGTTTCTTCAATGTCTTTTTGTGCAACTCCTGGTAAAGGGAAAATGCCCCATTTTTTTGTTTTTTTTCCGGTTCCTAACCAATGTACAATAGTAATAACACTAATTAAATTAAATGTTTTATCAATTAAAGGCACATTTCCTACGAGTAATCCATTAGCATTTTTTATTAATGCTTTAATGCTTTCTTGTGCGTTTAACCACATATTTCTTGCTCCAAGCAATGTAATGATTGGCGTATTTTTTAGTCTTTTACAAAACTCACTATTTTTTAGCATTGCTGTTGCTGGCATTGCTGGAGAAAGGTACCACGGTTGGTATCCAAAAACAATTAAATCGTAATTAGAATGTTTAAATGTTGGTGCTTTTATAGCTATTGGTTCTTCCAAAACCGTTTCTGGCATAACATCATAAAATGATTTTGTATCCCAAGGAAAAGGGAAGGGGGTTACAGGTTCTATTTCAACAAAATCTATATCGGCATTTTTAAATGGAATTAAAAAGTTTGCAACAATATCAGCTAATTGTCCTGATTGAGAATAACTTACGACAAGGATTTTTTTCATTTTAACAAGGTATGGTCTAAGGCGTTAGAATTTTTTGCGTAATCGTAAATAATTTTTTTTAGAAGATTAGATTGCTGAGAATAATTGGTTGAGATTAATAATACATCTTCCTGAATATTTTTATTGTAACCTAAAATTTTAGGGCAATTTTCTTGAATACACAGTCTTAAAAATCGATATTCGGTTTGTTTTGGAAATTTGCTTATTTCTGTTTCTAGTAATGTCGCTCCAGCTTTAAAAGATTTAATTTTACTTTGTACAGCTTTTTCAAAGCTTGCTTTTTTAGTTAACAAAGCACCTCTGTATGCTCTGTTTATTGAAGTGTTTTCTTTTTTTTGTAATGTTGAAATTAATGTTTCAACTTGCAATTTATTATTGCTGGATAAGGATTTGTAAATCAGATTTTTATCAATGTTTTTAACAGTTAAAAAACTAATAAAAAATACAAAAGCAAAAGTAATTTTCATGTAATTATTAATTTAATTTACTTAAAAAGCAGTTAAAGCTAAGTTCTGTTTTAATAACTTAGTTGAGTAAGTAATAAAATACAATCAAAAATTAAGCCTTTTTAGCTCAATTTAGTCACTAAACAGGTTTTACCTGTTCTTAGAGATGTAATCTGCCATAGTATTGATAGAAACAAAAACTGTTTTACCTTCTTCTGGATTGGTTAATTTAATGCCGTAATTATTTTCAAGTAAAACAATTAGTTCTAAAGCGTCTATAGAATCTAATCCTAAACCCTCACCAAATAGAGACATATCATCACTAATATCAGCAACATTAAAATCTTCTAAATTTAATTGCTCTATAATCTGACCTTTTAATTCTTCTTTTAGTGCTTCCATTTCATTCATTTTTATTACTTCTAAATAGTTCTAATAATTGCTTAGAGTTAAGCTCCAAATTTAGTTGTTTTAAATCTTTTTTTGTTATAAAAGCTAAGAAAGCTTCAACATTCGTATCATTTACATTTAGCCAGCCTATTAGAACTGCTTCTGCGTTTTTATTCAATAAAAACTTACTGTAATTGGTAAAGTATTCAGCATCAAAGTTTTCTGATACTGTAAACATATTTTCTCCATACCATTTATTTCTTATAGCAATTTCTCCAATTAAAATATTGGGTAAAGTATAAACAAAAAGCGAAGGGCTTGGGTTGCCTCCATCTAGATAAGAAGAGGTAAATTTAACATCAGTTAATGCACTAGAATTATTGTTGGCAAAAAGTAACGCAATGTCGTCATCTTTAAATTTTGTGAGGGTTAAAAAATTTTTTTTCAGCAATTCGGCACCTAAAAAAGCAGTTTTAGTAAGCCTATCCATTTTGTAAAATTTAGGATATTCTATTGCTAAATGTTTGTAAAGTTCTTTTGTAAAGCTATCAATCGTTTCGGCATTAAAGGTTTGTTTTACTTCTCCATTTATAGCGTAGCTATTTAAAGAAATATGACAATATGAAGTAATATAACTCATTTTATTTTTCTAATTATTGCTGCTGCATTACATCCACCAAATCCTGAGGCAGTTTTTAATATGGTTGTAACTTCTTTTTCTAAATTATTGGATAAAATATTGATTTCCCCAGTAGTTCCTTTTTCATCAAACCCATTGCTTTTAATCAGTAAGTTATTTCTTAAAGATTGTAAGCATATAGCACTTTCTATTAATCCAGCAGCACCTAAAGTATGACCAAAATAACCTTTTAAACTATTTAGTGGTAAGGCATTCATTTTTAAACGATCAAAGGCAATAGATTCCATTTCATCATTAAAATTTGTACCTGTACCATGGGCAGAAATAAAATCAATTTCTGAAGCATTAACCCCTGCTAATTCCATTGAGTTTTTTACTGTTCTAAATAACCCTTCACCTGTTCTTGATGGGCCAGAAATATGATTGGCATCGTTAGAGGAAGTTCCTTCAACAAACTCAAAACTAGTTTGACTAAATACATCTGAATGAACAGACATTAATACACCTCCAGCTCCTTCTCCTAAAGAGATTCCTTTACGGTGTTTATCAAAAGGTTGGCAAGGTTCGTTACTAATGGCAAATAAAGATTGAAAACCATATAAAACAAAATCGCTTATAACATCTGCCCCAATAACAAAAACGTGTTGATATAAACCAGCTTTTAAATAATTGTTTGCAGTATTCATTGCTAATACTCCAGAAATACAAGCGTTAGAAATAACTATAGGTTCATTTTGTAGCTGATAAGTTGTTTTAAGTTGTTTAGTAGCATTAATTATTGGTGCGTTAATGTTTTCTTGAATATCAGCTTTGGTAGTGCTAATAATCACTAAGGTATCATTGGCAGAGATTAAATCTGTTTGAGTTTCGTTGATAACTGCCTCTAAACATTCGGATAATAAGGCATAAAAACTTTTTTTTGTAGCTAGTTTAGAAAGGAATAAATTTTCGTTATCAAACCCAACATTATTGTACTGTTTAATACCGCTATTACCTTCACTAATTTTAGTAAAGTTTTCTTTGGCAGTAGTACCAAGTGGCGAAATTATATTTTCAGCACCGATGTAAATCTTCATTTTTCTATCTCCATCTTTTTTTCCCAATTTAAATAAAATTCAGGTATATTTAAATCTAATTCGCGCGTTTTTTCTAATAAAAAAACTTGCATTGTTTTTCCGGTAGCACTAATTACATTAGTTTCCATATTAATAATAGTGTATTCAAATATTATTTTTGCAGCTTTACTCGGAATTAAAGTTGTAATTATTTTTGCTCTTTCACCATAGTAAATAGGCGATTTATGATTAATCTCTGATTTTACAATTGGTGTAAAATAACCGTTGGTATAAATATCCAAATATTCCATGCCAAATTCCTTACCAAAAGCTTCTCTACCATCTTCAAAATACTTTAGGTAATTGCCATGCCAAACCACTCCCATAGCATCAGTTTCACTAAACCGAATATCAAACTCTATTGTGTTAGATAATAACATTATTGTACCACAATTTTCATTTCACAACTAACTAATGCTTGTCCGTTGCTAAAGTTTTCCCCTTTTACTAAATAAATATTTTCAAATTGGTGTAAGTGGGTAACAGTTGTTTCAATAACAGCATCTAAATCTGGTAAATTCATCACTTTTAATTTAGATATACCTCCAATAAATCCAAGTTTTGGTTCTCCTCCAGCTTGCCTATCCACAAAACCGAAACCTGCGGCTACTGTTTGTGCAATGTTTTCAATTAAAGCAGGTTCGTGCAATTTTCCTTCTTTAAAAAACAAGTTGTTTTTTTCAACTTTAAAAGTTGATTTAAAGCCACTTTCATCAGCCGTTAGTAAAGTATCAATCATTACAAAAGGGATCTGCTGTGGTATTATTTTAGTGATATTTTCTTTGTCTAATAACATTATTTATAAAAATCGAAATAATTAAACCATTGTTCAGGATGTAAGATAACTTTTTTCTCTAATTCCTTTACAAATTGCTGTGCAATATTTTCTGGAGATGTTTTTTCTTTAATTGGGTTGGTTGCACTTAGGCGGTAGTGGTATTGCTTTTCTTTAACTGAAAAAACAAATGTTACTGAGGCTTTAAATTTTGATGCAATTATAAAAGGACCTAAAGGAAATTTTGCTTTTCTTCCTAAAAAGTCAATTTCAATAAATTTTGCCCCTTCTAAATACCTATCTGCATGTATAGCTACAAACTCGTTGTTAGATAGGGCGTTGTTAATTTTGATAACATGACTTAAATCGTTTTTAATGGGGATAATGTTAAAACGAGATCCACCAGTTGTGGCACTCATATATTGTTTTATTTTTTGCTCTTCAGCATCTAACATTAATACGTTTACAGTGGGCATTATTCTAGCTTTTAGTAAGTTGCCAGCGGTTTCCCAGTTCCCAATATGTCCGCTCAACAAAATACCACCTTTGCCTTCGTTTTTTATATCAACTAAAACTTGTTCGTTATTAAATGTGTAAGAAAAAACATCTCCTTTACCAATTAAAAATGCAGCTCTATCAATCAATGTTTGTCCGAAATAAAAAAAATTTTTTCGGGTTGTTTTTGTAATTGATTTTTCAGGAAGTTTTAATGCATTTCTATAAAAATCTTCTATAGGTAATCTGCTTTTTTTTGAAAAAAGGAAATAATAAAAGGTAACAATTCTAAGAATAATGTAGGTGAGTGGAATACCAAATGTTTTTAAAGTAGTAAGAAATATTTTATATCCTAAAACATTTCCTTTACTCTTACCATCCCATTTACTCATTTACTATTTTTCGGATAGTTTTTTTTCTACAAGTGCGTAAAAGTCATTAAAGGTAACTACATCAACAAAGTCTTCACCAGTAACTTTAAATCCAAAGTTTTCTTCAATAACTACCACTAAATCAACATAGTCTAGGCTGTCCAAGTCTAGTGTTTCTTGTAAGTTAGCTGCTGGTTCTATAGTAGATTTCTCTACCTCAAATTCTTCAGATAAAAAGTTTTTAACCGTATTAATAATTTCGTCCCTACTTGCCATTTACTTTATTTTTTTGATAATTAAGCTTGAATTTGTACCCCCAAAACCAAACGAGTTAGATAAAAAAGTATCTATTTTTTGCTCTTTAGTTTGTGCAATGATATTAATTTTTGCTGAGATTTCATCAGGATTTTCAAAATTAATGTTAGGAGCGATAAAATCATTTTCCATCATTAGCATAGAATAAACTACTTCGCTTGCTCCTGCCATCCAACATTCGTGCCCTGTCATAGATTTAGTTGAACTAACTCCAACCTTGCCGCCTAAAATGTCATAAATTGCCTGAGCCTCAATACTATCGCCAACCGGGGTAGAGGTTGCATGAGCACTAACGTAATCAATATCGCTCGCTTTTAAGCCAGATTGTTTTAACGCCATATTTAATGAGCGGTGTTGTCCTTCTAAATTTGGATTTGATAAATGTTCTCCGTTTGAAGAAAAACCATAGCCCATTAATTCTCCTAAAATTGGAGCACCTCTTTTTACTGCAGATTCGTAAGATTCTAAGACTAATGTTGCTGCCCCTCCTCCAGGAACTAAACCGTTTCTGTCTTTGTCAAAAGGTCTTGATGCTTTAGTGGGATTGTCTTCCATATCTGAAAAAACACTTAATCCATCAAAACTTCCCATTGCGGTTGCATTAATTTCTTGTGCTCCTCCGCAAATTACACGCTCTTGTAAACCTTGTTTAATTAATAAATATCCCATTCCAATAGAGTGAGACCCTGAAGCACAAGCTGCACTTACTGTAAAATTAATTCCTTTTAATTTAAAAATGGTTGAAATGTTCATGTTAACAGAACAGTTCATATTTTGAAAAATGGCACCACTTCCTAAAAGTGTCGTATCATTTTTTTCTCTAAGTTTATCTACAGCTTCCATAACAGAACCAGCCGTACTATCATTTCCAAAAATAACACCAGTTTCTGATTGGCTTAATTGATCTATATCTAAGCCTGCGTTTTCTACAGCTTCTTTGGTTGACATGTATGCGTACATAGCAGGTTGGTGCATGCCCATACGTTGTCTTCTTGTTAAAAAAGGTTTTAGATCAGGGTCTTTTACCATTCCTGTTAAGGCAGATCTAAACCCTAAATCTTTACGAGGAGCATCATAAATAATTCCGCTCCTGCCTTTATATAAAGAAT
Organism: Vicingaceae bacterium; assembly: GCA_049608005.1. Classification (GTDB taxonomy): domain Bacteria; phylum Bacteroidota; class Bacteroidia; order Flavobacteriales_E; family Vicingaceae. Next base: position 11,046 of record JBMYXB010000005.1, on the reverse strand, counting down.
CTTTTACTTCGCTCAAGTTTTCGCCTAAGCAAGAGTAAATTCCTATTCCTGTTATTACAACCCTGTTTTCCATTAAGAGTAAATTCCTCCGTTAATATTAATTACTTCTCCAGTAATATAAGAAGATTTTTCTGAAGCCAAAAAACTAACCAAATGTGCCACTTCATCGGCTTTACCAAATCTATTCATAGGTATCATTTGCTTTAATTCATTAACAGGCAAATCATTTGTCATATCACTTTCAATAAAACCAGGAGCAATTGCATTTACTGTTATTTTTCGCTTTGCAACTTCTTGTGCTAAAGCTTTTGTTGCAGCAATCATAGCTCCTTTTCCTGCTGAATAGTTGGTTTGCCCAGGAACTCCTTTCATACCAGAAAGAGAGGCAACATTAATGATGCGTCCTGTTCTCTTTCTAACCATTTTTTCAATTAGATTACGAGTAACATTAAACATTCCTTTAGCGGAAACATTTACTACGTTATCCCAATCTGCTTCAGACATAAAAACAAAAAGATTATCTTTAGTTATTCCTGCATTATTAACTAGTACGCTAATAAATTCATTCGGATTATCTGTTGCCCATTTATTTAAAGCATTATCAACAGCATCTTTATTTTGCACATTAAATTGCATTATTTCTCCACTTCCGCCAGCTTCTTTTATTTGACTAAGCGTATCTTCTGCTGCAGCTTTGTTTGAAGAGTAATTGATTATAATGTGTAGCCCTAAATCTTTAGATAATTGCAATGCAATTGCTTTACCTAAGCCTCTTGAAGCTCCTGTTACTAATGCATAATTCATATTAAAAGTTGTTTTCTTTGATGTATTCTTTTACTTTTCCTATTGCTTCTGCCTGAGAAGAATCATCTTTAACAAAAGAAGCTATTTTTCTAATGTCTTGATGTACTTTTTTAGTCTTAGAAGATAGTTTTTCTTTTGCTTCATCTTCTAATAGATCAATTCCTTGGCAAATTGCCATTAAGTGAACCGACATAACTTGAAAGCTGTTTTCTAATACTTGTTTAGCCATTAACGCACTATTTGTACCCATACTAACAATGTCTTGATTGTCGTTATTGTTTGGGATACTGTGTACATACATGGAGTTACTTAATGCTTGGTTCTCTGCAGTTGTAGAGGTTGCCGTATATTGAACACCTTGAAAACCAAAGTTTAAGCCCAGTTTTCCGGCATTTAAAAATGGTGGAAATACATTGTTTAAGTTATGATTCAATAAGAAATTTAATTGTCTTTCCATTAACATGGATAATTTGGTTAAAGCAATTTTAACTTTATCCATCTCTAAAGAAATATAATCGCCATGGAAATTTCCGCCATGAAAAACATTGTTGGCATCAATATTAACTATAGGATTATCATTGGTAGAGTTTAATTCGTTTTCTACAACTTCTTTAGCATAATCTAATGTATCTACAATTGGTCCTAAAATTTGAGGTACACATCTAATAGAGTAGTACTCTTGAATTTTCTTTTTAAACTCTACACGTTGTATTTCAGCATCATCTTTAAATAATTCATCACGTTTTCTAATTAAGCGGCTATCGCTTAAATAATCACGCATTTTAGCAGCAATATAATTTTGTCCTTTGTGTAACTTAACTTCATTTAATTCTTTAGAAAAAGAATCATCAAAAGATTCTACAATTTCGTTTATTATTGCTGATGCAGTAATTGCATGTGTAACTAATCGTTTAGCGTAAATTAAATTTAAAGAAGCAATACCGGTCATACAAGAAGTACCGTTAATAAGTCCTAAACCATCCCTTAAATTTAATGCGAGCGGTTTAATGTTATTATGTTTAAAAACATCTCCAGTTTTTTTTCGTTCTCCATTTTGATATACATGTCCTTCACCAATTAAATTAAGTGCTAAATGAGAAAGTTGAACTAAATCTCCACTAGCACCAACACTTCCATGCTCATATATTTCTGGAATTACATCTTCATTAATAAATAGTTGTAACTGATCTATAACACCTGAACTGATGCCAGAATTTCCTTGTAAAAAATTATTTAATCTGGCTAGTACAACACTTTTAGCATAAGGAGTGTCTAGCACATTTCCTGTGCCACTTGCGTGGCTTCTAATTAAATTGTACTGTAATTGTTCTAATTTATCTGGTTCAATTCTAAATTGAGCCATTGGCCCAAAGCCTGTATTAATACCGTAAATTATTTTATCTTTAGAGAAAGTGTCTAAAAACTCAAAAGAGTTTTCTACTTTTTGGTGCGTTTTTTCGTCAATTTCAATTTTCTTTCCTTCAAAAATATATTGATAAACTACTTCTAACGTAAGTTTTTTCATGTAAAAATGGAATTCTAGTAAGTAAACAAAAATATTATTTTAATTAGAATAGAGCACCTGTTTTGCTGTTTTTTTTGATGAGGGGAAGCTATTGTTAATAAATAATTTATTGCAAATATTATTTCATAAAAAAAGCCGATGAACTTCATCGGCTTTTTTTATAACTTATTTTAAAAGAAGTTTAATAACTCCATAAATCATGTTCCATAATAAAAAGATCTTCTTTAATTTTTTCAGCTTCTAAAAGTAAATCAACTCCTTGTAAATGACCTTTGTTATTTCTGTCATATACATTAGATCTTTTGTAGGCATAACTATTAAACATACGCTTCCAAAAGATATCATCAAAGGTTCTTCTTTCTGCATCATTTTGTCTGTTAAAAACATCATAATTAGCAAAAACAAAACGAGCTTCAGGAAAATAGATCCAAAACATAGCAATTTTACCTTTAGAATTTCCATTTTCATCAAGTTGAAGTCTAACAGGACAAATCCCTAATATTCTAATGTCCATTTTAGAACGTTCTCGATCAAAAAACCATTCTTCTTTTAAACGATAAGCAACAATGTCTTGAGAACTAAAATCGACCCAATTAGTGTCAGCAAAACCTTCCATAGCTTCACCATATTCATCAAATTGTTCTTGAATTTCTGGCTCTTTTAATTTTTTTTCAACTTCAGCAATTGTTAAAGGTATTTCAAATTCATCGCTTTCATCATCGTAAGCTGTAATTGTTCCTTCAAGAATTCCCTCTTTAATAACGGTGAACAAGCTTTTACGATCTTCAATATCATTAATAGGAAAATACAAAGGATGGTTAATCTTTTCACGTAAATCAATAGTCCTCCATACTCGTCTGTTCCACATCACATCAGCTTCTCGTACATGAGTATATGGTACAACCCTACGCGTAGGTGTGTTTTCTTTTACCCATGGTTTATCTAATACTTTGTATTGAGCATCAGCAGAAATAGTTCCCAATATGATTAATCCAACAATAATTAAACTACGTAATTTCATAATTTCCTCCTTCTTTTAATCTAAATAAAATAGAATTATTTTATTTTAACAGTCATGTTCCCCATAGTAACAGTTCTACCATCAGGCATTTTAACAGCCATTTTTTCAAGGTAAAAACGTTGTCCTCTTGATGATCTTTTAATCAAAGATTTTGCATTAGAGTTCATTTTATTTCCTGTTATTTTAACATTTTTATAATCTCCATTAACTGTTGTTCCTAACTCAAAAGATTTACATTTTACTCTTAAATCAAAAACAAAGCCCTCAAGTTTAGCTTGAATAACACCATTTCCTAATTGGCTTTTAGATAGAGTAATTGTTCCGGTTTTACCAGCTACAAAAGCAACTGGAGTAGGAATTCTTTTTACTCTAAACTCTTTACTACCTACAGCTATGTTTTTACCTGTCGCTTCATCAACTCCTGTTACATTTATTTTAACATTACCAGGCTTTTTAGGACGCATAATCCATCCTTTTCCTGACTTACTCAATCCAGGCCCAGAAGCTGTAAATTTAGGCATAGGAGCAGATACTGATACAGGATTGTCAACTCCCATATAAAAAACATTCATTTTATCCGCTGAAACAGCAAATGAAGGAACACCCACTTCAAAACTACTTTTGAAGTCATATACTTTAGGCCCTTTTTTAGTTTTTAGTTTAATCAATCCACCCCAATTATGCGCTCCAATTGTAGGTTTAATTTTTAAATTACCTTTTCCTTCAATAACTTCTTTTTCATCCATTTGGTACCAATCACCATCTCCCCAAGCTGTACCTTTAGTACCTTTCATCAACTTGTTGATGTCTGTTTCGCCAGAAGCTAATAATGCACTATCAACTCCTCCATTTTCTGAAGAATAAATATAAATATCTGGATTAACTCTGTCATCATAAGCTGCTGTAAATATATCAGCAGTAAAGCTATCAGAAGGTGTTAAATATGCTTTAGGCAAAACTGCCATACCAACTACATTGTTAAAAGAAACCCCACCTGCATCAATGTTTTCATATAATCTATTAATAACTTGAGCTTCAGCAGTTCTTACATCCGATTGAATTTTAGATAAAGTAGTAGCAACTGCTGCTAAAGGATTATGGTAAAACATTGCCACTTCCCAAGGGCTATCTTTTCCTTCATGATCAACCATTACTGGAGTAGATAAAAAAGCAATTTTACTTTCAATATCATCTTTTACATTTTTATCTTCAAACAAAGCCAATAAGCCAGCTTGATAATCATTTAGTTTTTGCTTTAATAATGTACTGCTACATTCTTCACAATCAGGCACAGAGCTTGGCGTTGCTGGTTCAGCAATACCCATTAAACGAGTAGGCTCATCATAATTATCTTTAGCTGCAACATTAGCTAACTTCATTGTATCCATAGCCTCATCAGGTAACCCATCTATAGCTTGGTACATTTTTTTCTTTATTAAATCAATATGTGTAACTAATTCGTTAGCACTTTTCTTTACTTTTTCTGCTTTTGTTTGCCACGATTTAGCCGCAGGACTTTCTTGTGCAGCTTTATCAAAGGCTGCATAAAGTACCTCGTTACTTGCAACAAATGTTTCTGCAGTAGTTTCTATACCGTTGTTAATAATAACAAATGATTCTAAGATTGATTTAGATACGTTCATTGCTAATAATGCAAGCAATACTAAATACATTAAACCAATCATTTTTTGCCTTGGTGGCAATTTTCCACTAGCCATAATTTAATTTTTTTTAAATGTTAATAATAGGTTTAATTAAATTATGATTTCATTGCTGTTAACATATTACCATAAACATTGTTTAAGGCAGATAAGTTTGTAGATAATTCAGAGATGTTTTCTTTATATCTCTTTGTGTCTTCAACAGAATCAGAAAGGTTAGTCATTAATTCTGTAATTCCAGAATACATTGATTGCATTGTTTCCGCTTGTTGTTGAGAACCATTTAATTGTGATGCATAAGATTCATTTAACGCCTCTAAAGTTGATGCCATTTTTTGCATTTGTTCTCCAGTACTCGCTCCACTGTTTGCAGCTTCGTTTAATACAGCTAAAGATTCAGATGCTTTTGCATAATCATCTGCTAAAGCACCAACTTTACCAGATGCTGTTTTTAAACTTTCTGCATATTCGTTTGTTGCAACAGAAGCATCAGAAATTTCTGATAACTTATTGGCATTTGTACTTAAACTTCTTAAACCTTCACCTAAGCTTTCAATTAATTCAGGACCAATTTTAGCTTCATCTAACATTGCATCTAATTGTTCTGTAGCAGAGCCTTTGTTAATTGCTCCCTGTCCATGTGCATCATCATCCATTCCTGCTAATTCAGGGTAAGCTAATGTCCAATCTAAATCCATGTGTGGGGGTTCAAATGCCGAAATAGCGAAAATAGCTGCCTCAACTCCTAATCCTAAAATAAGGAAGAAAGATGCTCCTTTCCAGTGCATAATCTTAAATAATGCTCCAATAATTACAATAGCACCACCCCATCCGTAGATAAGCCCCATTATTGTTTTACCTTTCTTAGTTTCAAATAAAAATTCTACAAATCCCATAATGTTTTTTTCGTTTTAAAGTTAATATATAGATAGGTTCTTTTTTAATTATTTATCTTCTTTAGATCTTCCTAAATAAGTTTGTACACATCTAAACCCTATGTAGCATTTAGCTGTATCTTGATATTCGTAAGTTCTAGTACTTGTTTGAAGGTAGTACCCTATATCTTTCCATGATCCTCCTCTAATTACTTTTCTTTTTAATACTTCAGGGTCGCTGTCTTTAGCATCATAAGAATAATCGGCATTTAAATCATGAGAAAAATTATACGCTGATTCATCAAATGCATTACTCGTCCATTCTGCAACATTACCAGCCATGCAATATAATCCAAAATCATTAGGGTTATATGAGTTAATTGAAACAGTATGGAAACCACCATCATCAATATAATTACCTCTCATAGGCTTAAAGTTTCCTAAGAAACAACCTCTACTGTTTCTAATGTAAGGCCCACCCCAAGGGTAAGGACTTAAATCTAACCCACCTCTTGCTGCCCATTCCCATTCTGATTCGGTAGGTAATCTAAAGTCATTAACCATTACTCCTCCATTAGAGGTTAAAAAATCAGTTCTTAATTGAGTTCTCCAAGCACAAAATGCAGTTGCTTGTTTCCATGAAACACCAACAACAGGGTAGTTATCATAAGCAGGGTGCCAAAAATAGTTTTTAGTCATAGGCTCATTAAATGAGTAAGTAAAATCATGCATCCAAGCTAAAGTATCAGGATAAACATTTATTTCTTCTCTCATAATAAATGAAGAACGATCGGTATTAAACGCATGTCTTTCTCCTGCTTCAGCATTTAATGCATCTCTACTTTCTCTTCTGGCAGCTCTTTTATAATCTATCCAATAATAAGTATAGTTTAATTTACGAGCGTCAATTTCTCTTCTTCTCATAAAACGCTCTCCAGGAGATAGGAACATTGGTTCTAAAGCCTCTCTGTTTTCTAACTCATTCCATTTTAATTTAGCATACCAATCAATAATAGGAGGGTCTAATTCTTCTTCAAAGTCATTTTCTGCAATTAAAAAAGTTTCTTCATCAACCTCTTCACCTAAAATTCTTCTTGCAATAGAATCTCTTACGTGATAAACAAACTGACGGTATTCATTGTTAGAAATCTCAGTCTGATCCATGTAAAATGCTTGAACAGAAACTGTTTTTGATTGTGCGGTTAATGCATAAGGTACATCTTGATCAGATGGTCCCATATTGTAGCTTCCCATTGGGATAAATAACATTCCGAAAGGATCTGGTTGATACCATTCCTCTCTTCCTTGAACGCCAGTTAATTCTCCGTTTTCTCTACTACATGAGTAAAGTATAACAACTGCTAATAATATTAATATTTTTTTCATAATTACCTCCTTCTTTTACATTAAGCTAAAGCGAACTTTAGCTTAAACCGTTTAGTCCTTAATTAAACGGGCTTCTTTTATATACTTATTAATGTATAATATTTTTCTTATAAAAACCTAACTGAGTGATAAACTTCTCTTTTTGGTTTACTCATTATAGATGTACAATATTTAATCATTACTTCAAAACTTCCACTACTATGATCTCCAACAGCAGAAGTCGTTACATCGTACGATACTCCTAATTTTAACCCAGTTACTTTTGGAACGTTAACCCCAGCTAGTACAGCAATTGCATCTTGCATCCTGTAAGAAACGCCTCCCCAAACTAAATTATTGTATAAAACAAGTGCATTCACATCTAATTGAGTAGAAGCAGCATCAGTTTTTGCCAGTATAGAAGGTTTAACAACCCATTTTTGAGAACCACCACTTACATCAAAATCATATCCAGCCATAATATAGTAATGACGAGTTGATGCGTAGTTTAAAGACCCTTCTCCACCACCAGCTGCAGCATCTTTTAATTCAGATTGCGGTAAGTGTAATGTGGAAATACCAACATACATTTTGTTTTTGATTTGGTAATAAAGACCAAATCCAGCATCAAATTTTGTTGCTGAAGTAGTAGCATTAGGAATAGATGGATCATCAATAGGGTTGTCTGTAGCAATAAAATCAGCACCAAAAGATTTATTAATCATTCCTACTTCTAAACCAATTCCTAACTCACCAGGCCCTAATCTTAAATGAAAAGCATAAGTTCCTTTAGCAATTAACGAACTTTCAATACCTAATTTATCTTGAGAAACACTTAATCCAACACCATGTTTTCCAAAACGAGCATCAGCACTAAATAAATGTGTCTGAGGTCTTCCTTCAAAACCAACCCACTGGGTTCTTGTTAGGAAGGTTGCACAGATACCGCCATTATGACCAGCAGACCCAGGGTTAATACTCAACTTGTTAAACATGTTTTGAGTAAACTGAGCATCTTGTTGGGCTGAGGCGATAAAACCGGCAAATAAAAATGCTGTAGAAATAATTAATTTCTTCATATAAATATTGTTTTTTATAAGTATAATTTCTGCTTTTCAGCTTTCATTAGTCGGCTAAGATAACTAAATATTTATTTTATGCAAAAACTTTCTTAACTTTTTCTTGTTAATAACCTGTTAATAACTAAAAAAGACTATGATAATTTTTGAAAAGTTTCCCACCATCTGTTGGGGACTTCATTGTTGCATGCAGTTTTATAGTCTTGGTATGAGCAGGGTATAAGCAAGTGGCGTTCAAATTTAATTTTTTTGTGTGATGGATAAGGAACATCCATCCACCAACGCTCACTTTTATCACTTTTGTAAAAAATAATTTCGTTTTTACCATCTTGTATGCTAACGATGTACTTTAGATAGGTCTTCCTGCTTCCTACCGGAAAATCTTTTTTGCGATGATTGTATCCGTCTATAAAATACCAAATCATTTGAGCTACACTATGTGCGGTTTGACCATTAAAATCTAGTTCTGGGTTGATTTCATAAAAACCTATAGAGGTTAGTTTGTCGCTCATACCTGCATAGCGAGTTATTTGGCATGCTTGTTCTCCATAAAATCCATTTGGAGAAGTGTTATTGTTTCCTGGTGCCTCTGATTGACGAATTGCAGAAACATCAAAACTTAAGATGTCTGCATTTCTAACAATAGGCTCAACTTCTTGAAGGTTTTTTTGTACCTGTCCTAATCTATAAGTGTCAAAATATAATTTAGACATTAATTCAATTTCGTCTTTATCGGCAAAATAACTTTGGTAGCCAATGTTGCTATAATTAAAAAGAAAGTTGGGTTGGTGTAAAATTATTTTTGTTAAAAAATTGTCAGCATCTAATTCTTCTTCAGCTTCACCTAAATTAAATTTAGAATCTACAGTAACTAAATTAACGGTTTGTTCTAAGTTTTTATAGCCTAAAAAATTGGCATAGGTTAAATCTTGACTTCCTCCTATAATAATAGGTAAAACATTTTTTTTGATTAGATATTCTAAAATAGAGCTTAATGCAAAGTAGGTATCGTTTATGGTAGCTCCAATTTTAAGGTTGCCTAAATCTAAAATTTTAGTATTAGCATTAAGTCTGTTTAAGCGGTAAAGGTATTTTCTAACATTGTTTGGGGCTTCGGCACAACCTAAGTTGTTAGAGTTTCTTTCTTCGCCAACACCAATTAGTACAATGTTAAATTCTGAAACATCTTGATCGTTAAATAGTTCAATAGCATTTAAAAACTGATTGTCTTTATAGTTGAAGTCTAAATCGCCTTCATTTATATTTATAGGTTCAAAATATTCGGAGAAATCCATCTTAATTCAGTTTGCAGCCCCTAATCCTCAGTCAGCAATTATTGGAGACTGCCAACTGAGGACTGAATACTGGGTTGTTATTGCTTTTTCTTTGCTTTCGCCTTTGGTTTAGCTTTTGCTCTTGTTTTTTTCTTAGGCGTTTTTTCTTCAATCATTTTCTGAACTTCTTCTAAAGTTAATTTTTCAACTTTAAAAGTCTTTGGGAGTTCAATTTTAATTTTCCCTTTAACGATATTAAATCTTCCCCAACGTGCTTTTTGAACAGAAATTCCTTCCTCATCCCATCGGTGAATGTATTTATCAATTTCTTTTTGTTTTTTGATTTCGATTAATTCAACAATATCATCGTGTGTTAAATTATCAAAGTCATATTTTTTATTCACGTTAATAAACATTTCGTTCCACTTAATAAAAGGACCAAAACGACCAACACCTTTTTGTACTGGTAAGTTTTCGTATTCATCTATTGGTGCGTCTGCGGCTTGTTTTTCTTTAATCAGTTCAATGGCTCTGTTTAAATCAACATTTGCCATTTCTTCATCTCTAGGAATGGAAACGAACATGTCTCCAAATTTTACATAAGGACCAAATCTTCCTTGAGCAACTACAATTTCTTCATTTTCGTAAGTTCCAATTGTCTTTGGAAATTTAAAAAGTTCTAATGCTTCTTCTAAAGTTATTTTTGCGATGGTTTGTCCGGTTAAAAGGCTGGCAAATTTTGCACCTTCTTCATCGTCTGTTTTTCCAATTTGAGCCATAGGGCCAAATTTTCCAATACGCACAATTAATGGTCTTCCTGATTCTGGGTCGTTACCTAATAATCTTTCACCACTAGCTCTTTCAGCATTTTCTAAAGTGTCAGTTATTCTAGCATGAAAAGGGTTGTAAAACTCCCCAATCATTTTGTTCCATTGTTTTTGTCCTTCAGCAACTTCATCAAATTGTTCTTCAATTTGGGCTGTAAAACTGTAGTCTAAAACACTTCCAAAGTGTTCTACCAAGAAGTCTGTAACAACTGTTCCAATATCGGTAGGAAACATTTTCTTTTTCTCAAAGCCATAATTTTCTTTAGCTGTTACGTCATTAATTTTTCCATTACTTAAAGTTAGGGTGGTAAAATCTCTTTGTTTGCCATCCCTGTCTTCTTTAACAACATAACCTCTGTTTTGTACGGTAGAAATTGTTGGTGCGTAAGTAGATGGTCTTCCAATTCCTAAGGTTTCCATTTTCTTAACCAAACTTGCTTCGGTATATCTTGGTGGGTGATGTGTAAAACGTTCTGTAGCAGAAATTTCTTGCATGTTTAATTTCTCGCCAACTTTTAATGGAGGTAAAATCCCTTCTTTTTCTGAACTGTTTTCATCATCTGTTCCTTCTAAATAAACTTTTAAGAAACCATCGAATAATAAAACTTCGCCTTT
>JBMYXB010000004.1:0-39479 GCA_049608005.1 Vicingaceae bacterium | reverse complement strand
CATTTTAACCGCAGGAGAAGAATTTTTAATTTTAAAAGGAGGGGAGTCAATACCATTAAATAGTATCACAAAAATTAGTTTATAAATCATAAAAAAGAAAAATATGACAACAATTGTAAAAACAGTAAATAAGACTGATTTAGAGGAGTTTAAGTTCTATAAATCAGATGTGTTATTTAATAAGATGGAAAAAAACAAAAGAAAAAGACTTTTGGAACACGCTTACAAAAAAAGTAATGAAATTCAAGCTCAAAAAGCACGTATCATTTTTGCCTGCTCTGAAGGAGTGAAAAAGATAGAAGCAAGAATAACAGCGTTAAATCAATCGACAATAAAACTGAACGGATGCACACTTCCAGTAAAAAGTGTAATAGGTGTAGATGTGGTTTAATATATATTCTTACATCTTCACAATGTGATTTATTGTAACTTTGTAACGTGTCAATCAAAACGCTATTAATTACTCCTCCATTTACGCAGTTAAACACTCCGTATCCAGCAACAGCTTATTTAAAAGGTTTTTTAGATAGTAAAGGAGTTGAATCGGTGCAGTATGATTTAAGTATAGCACTTTCTAATAAAGTGTTTTCGAGTAGTTTTTTGGAGCAAGTATTTATTGAGGCTGATGAGTTTGAAAATTATGATTTTCCACTAGTTGGAAGTAGGCGGTATCAATATATTGATAGGGTTGATGAAGTAACTGATTTTTTGAGAAATCAAGATATTACTACTGCTCAGCAGCTTTTAACAAAAGATTATTTACCAAAAGGACATCGAAGAGAATTAGATTTAGACCCATCTTATTTTGATTTGGATGAAATAGACCAAGCCAAGCATTTAAGTACTATGTTTATTGAGGAGTTAGGTGATTTTATTACTGCTAATGTAGATGAGTTTTTCTCGTTTACGCGTTATGCAGAACAGATTTCAAGTTCGGCTAGTAGTTTTGATCAATTGGCGGAATACTTAAGTTATGATACCACATTAATTGAAGATCAACTCTTACTATTATTGGTTAATAAAATAGAGGAGGAGCAACCCGATTTAATTTGTTTTACCATTCCTTTCCCTGGTAACTTGTTTGCAGCCTTGCGTTGTGCTCAATTTATAAAGAAAAATTACAATCACATTAAAGTTGGTTTTGGTGGTGGTTATTGTAATACTGAATTACGTTCGTTGTCTGATCCTAGAATTTTTAAATACGTTGATTACATTACGTTAGATGATGGAGAGGGGCCTGTTTTACGCTTAATTCAATACTTGAATAAAGAAATTGAAGTAAGTGATTTAGAACGAACATTTCTATTGCGAAAGAAAAAAGTAGTTTACCAAGACAAACAGCCAAACACTATATTTCATCATAAAGATTTACCTGCACCAAGTTATAAGGGTATTGATTTTAAAACTTACATGTCGTTTTTAGATGTGATAAACCCAATGCACCGTTTATGGACGGATGGTAAATGGAATAAGTTAACAGTTTCTCATGGATGTTATTGGAAACAATGCTCTTTTTGTGATGTAAACTTGGATTACATTGGTAATTACCAAAATACAACAGCAGAAAACTTAGTAGATAAGATTGAAAAAGTGATGGGTGAAACTGGAAATAATGGATTTCATTTTGTGGATGAAGCTGCTCCACCAAAAATGCTGAAAGCGATGGCTGAGGAACTGTTGAGTAGAGGGTTGAAAATTAATTGGTGGACGAACATCCGGTTTGAGAAAACATTTAGTGATGAATTGTGTGAATTGCTAGCCAAATCTGGTTGTATAGCTGTTACAGGAGGTTTAGAGGTCGCTTCGGATAGATTGTTGGCCAAAATGAAAAAAGGGGTTGATATTGAGCAAGTAGCTCGAGTGACGAGCTCATTTTCTAATTTCGGAATAATGGTACATGCTTATTTGATGTATGGTTTTCCTACAGAAACAGAGCAAGAAACGATAGATTCATTAGAAGTGGTGCGACAGTTGTTTGAAAACAATTGTATTCAATCTGCTTTTTGGCATCAGTTTACCACTACTGTTCATAGTCCTATTGGTAAAAATCCAGCAGCTTTTGATATTAAAATTACTGGTCCAAAGTTTAAAGGTTTTGCTCAAAATGATTTAACGCATAAAGATCCAACAGGAGCAAAACATCAGAAATATACTAAAGGATTAAATAGAGCTTTAAACAGTTATTTAAACAGCAAAGATTTTGATGTTGAAATAGGAGCGTGGTTTGATTTTGGTGTGGCTAAAACTACTGTTCTTAATGATATGATCAGAAAAGCAATCAGTTAATCTTTCTTAGTTTTAATTACCATTGTCTTAGCAATTTTATCATGAACTCCTTGATTTCTCTTATCAATAGTCATCCATATAATTATAATAAAGAAAATAACATTGTAAACTTGTGAAACAGTGTTTAATGGTAAGTTTTCTGAAAATTCAGCCAATTGCATATAAGATGTTAAACTGTTAAAATCTGCAGACATATACATAGCTGTTGATGTAATTAATGAAAGAACAGTAGAAATTACCCATGGTACATATCTACCAAAAGATTGATCTAAAGTTATTGGATTGTGCTCTTCATTAACTACTTTAATTTTTACAGCCATTTTACCTAAAGTAGCTCCATATTTAAATTCCATTAATGGTTTGTATAATGATTGTAAAACCATCATAACATATAATAAAATCAGGGACTTAACGTAAAATAAGTTCGCAAAACTTAATGCAATTAATGGTATAAAAACAATTGTATCAATTAGTGTAGCAGCAACTCTTATCCAAAAACTAGCGTATTCTACTTCTTCTTTAAAACCGTGTACTTCAAAATCAGATTCTTGTAAATTCTCCTTACTCATTCAATAATATTTTTAACTCTTCCAACAATGCCATCTTCTAACATCACTTTAATACCATGCGGATGATTAGGTGATTTGGTTAATAGCTTTTTTACTATTCCTTCTGTTAATTCACCAGACCGTTGGTGGTGCTTTTGAACTACCTCAACTTCAAGTCCAATTTTAACGTCTTTTCTATTTCTTCCGTCAGACATCTTAAGTTTTCTTAACGTATTTAGTAATAATTACAATTTGTTGTCCATCTACTTTTCCTTCAATATACTCAGCATTATCATGGTCTAAAGAAATTCTTCTAACAGCAGTTCCTCTTTTTGCAATCATGCTAGAACCCTTTACCGGTAAATCTTTAATCAAAACAACAGAATCTCCAGAATTTAGAATAACACCATTACTATCTCTGTGAACCACTTTGTCTTTTCCTTCTCCAGTTGCTTCAGCCCATTTTTTAGCATCATCTTCTAAATACATCATATCTAGCAAATCTTGGTTTCCTAAACGTGTTAACATTCTCCAAGCAATAACTTTTACAGCATCTTCTTCACTCCACATACTATCGTTTAAGCAATGCCAATGGTTTTTATCCATCTTATCAGGATCCTGAACTTGTTCTAAACAAGTGTTGCAAATCAATACATTCCCATAAGCACCTCTATTTACTGGAGGTTGAACTTCATGAGACGTTAAATTATCTGTAGAACCACATAGCTCACATTTGTTCCCACTTCTTTCTTTTAATTCTTCTATTATAGCTCCCATATTTATTTTCTTTTGAAACTGCAAAATACAAAATTTTGCGTGGTGTTAAACGGTGTTGGATGATTATAGTTAACAGTTTTTGTTAATGAAAAATTCTCTTCAAAACAGCTTGCTAAAGTTTCTTCTGAGTATTGTTTTATTTCAATTCCGCTGCATTTAAAAGGACCGTCAATTGAAAAAGTTCCAATAATCATAGTACCATTTTTATTAATTGCATTTGCTGCAGTGTTTTTGTAGTTATCAATATCACTATTATCAGTTAAAAAGTGAAAAGCAGCTCTATCATGCCAAATGTCATATTGTTCATTTGGGGTGAAATCTGCTGCATCTGCAACAATCCATTTTACTTTACTAGCTTTTTCATTTAAACGTGTTTTGGCTCGTTCAATAGCTTTGGCTGAAATATCAACTACAGTAATGTCGGTATATCCTAATTCTAATAAATGATCTGCCAGAAAACTATCGCCACCACCAATATCAATAATTTTATCTGCTAACGAATTGGTGTTTTCTTTGATGAATTCTAAAGACGTTGTAGGAGTGGGTTGGTACCAACTTACTTCATTTAAAGCTTTTGTTTCATAGATGTTTTCCCAATGTTTCTTCCTATCGAAATCTGTCATGTTAAAATGTTTTGCTTGAATCTTTCACTAGGGCATTAATTTCGGCTAATTCGTTTTTTGTGAATGAACGATATTCTCCTTTTTTAATCCCATCTAACGAAATGTTCATTATTCTGATGCGTTTAAGTGTTCTAACTTCATAGCCTAAATAATCACACATTCTACGAATTTGTCTGTTTAAACCTTGTTGTAAAATAATGTTAAACGTGGTATTGTTTATTTTTTTTACTTCACACTTATCGGTTACCGTATCTAAAATAGGAACTCCATTTCCCATTTTTTTAATAAAATCAGGTGTAATGGGTTTGTTTACCGTAACAACATATTCTTTTTGATGACTGTTTTTAGAACGTAAAATCTTGTTAACAATATCTCCATCATTGGTCATAAAAATTAAGCCTTCACTAGGTTTGTCTAATCTCCCAATAGGGAAGATACGCTCTGGGTAATTAATATAATCTATAATGTTTCCTTTTATATGTCGCTCGGTTGTGCAAGTAATTCCTACAGGTTTATGAAACGCTAAATAAATGTTTTCAACTTCTTTAGTAATGGTTTGCCCATTAACCGAAATAACATCTGTAGCTGTAACTTTTGTTCCGAGTTCAGGTGTTTTACCATTTACTTTAACTCTTCCTTCTTCAATCAGTTTGTCAGCTCCTCTACGAGAACAATAACCAGTTTCTGAAATGGCTTTATTTAAACGTTTTAATTCCATTAAAGACAAAGTTAGTATAAAAAAAGGAGCTTTGTTAAATCTGTTTTTCATCCTTTTCCTGTGCAATATTTTCTCTATAATACAATGCAATTACTCTAATTTGATTTGCTAGATGTTATTATTTATTATACTTTAGTTATCATATTTTGAAACAAATAATCATAATATTATTTCTATTTATAATCACATTTGTGATGCCAGTTGATGGCTACACGCAATATGAATTTTATTCATCAAGTGGTGATAGTAATTTGGTTTTAATGCAGTCAAATACATGTAGTAGTATAGATTTAGGTAAATACAAGTCATTTGTTGATATAGCCATTACACCTAATGGCACATTATATGGGGTAGATGATTCACTATATTTGATAGACGTTAATAATGAGACGACACAGAATATAGGTTCTATTATTACTTCTGAAGGTGTTTATGTTTGGGGCAATGGATTGGTAGCTTTGAATAATGATTATCTTCTTGCTGACCACAGTGATTCTTTAGTTAAAATATCAGTTGTAGATGCTACTGCCGATAATATAGGTTATATTGGCTATTGGTCTAATGGCGATTTTGCTTTTTTTAATAAGAAATTATACTTGGCAGACGGGTTGAATCATTTAATAGAAATAGTTCTTGACCCATTAACAGATAATGTAATATCTGTTACTGATATTGGTCTAATGAATACATTTTATGGCTCTGTTTATTCATTGTTTACATCTACTTCGTTAATTTCTTGTGAAGGAGACAGTTTGGATTTGTATGCAATTGATGGAGATAAGGTGTATAAATTAGATGTGACAGATGCAAACGCAACAGAAATTTGTTTTATTCCTAATGAACATTATTCTTATGGAGCCGCATCTACTTATGATTTTGAAAAAGTAGTAAAAGAAAAAGAGGTTAAAGAATTACCTAACGTTTTTTCACCAAATAATGATGGAAATAACGATTTGTTTGAAATTCCTCAATCATTTTCAAGTACAATCATTTTTAATAGATGGGGTGAAAAAGTATTTGATGCTGATTCAGATGGAGTTTATTGGGATGGTAAAACAACAAGTGGTTCTGATGTACCTGAAGGAACATATTTTTATATAATCAGTCTTAAAGATGATTGTTCTGGTGATGAAAAAATTGTCAAAGGGACGCTTAGTCTATTAAGGTAATTATCTAATAATACTTATTTGTTATAAAAAAGTATTTAATCCTATTAAAATAAAAAAAACTCCAACATTTCTGTTGGAGTTTTTTTATGAACTACAATAGTTATTCTATTTCTTTTTTGCCTTTGGCAATGGCATACCAATCAATTTTACGAGATAGGTACATGATTATTGCTAAAACTATAAACAGACCGACACTTCCCATTAATAATGCATAGTCTTCTAATTGTAAGATGGTAAAGATGAAACCATACAATAGGATGAGTACACCAGTCATTAAAGCAGTTAGTTTTCCATTTTTAAATATTGTAATGGAGTAGGCTCCAATCATTACAATAATTGCTGTACTTGCAATTAAATAAGCATAGTTAAAGTGGATGTGTTCCGATAAAGAAAGAAGCAGCGCATAGAATATTGTTAACGCTAACCCAACTAAAATGAATTGAATAGGATGGATTCTCTTTTTGTTTCTTATCTCTATAAAGAAGAAGATTAAGAAAGTAAAAGAAATAAACATGATAGCATATTTAGCCGATCGAGTAGATTTTTGATATTCATCAACAGCTAATAATAAATCTACTCCAAATGAAGAGCCTCCAATGTTATGACTGTTTCCTAACCATTGTTGTGGGTAGTTTCTGTTTAGATGCAATTCTTTCCAGTGTGCAGTAAAACCGTCAGCCGTAATTTCATGTTTATCTGGTAAAGATGCTCCAGAAAAGCTTGGGTGTGCCCAGTTAGATGTTAAATTAACATTGGTTTCTTTTCCAATTGGTATAAAGTTTAAGAACGAACTTCCATTTAAGTTTAAATCAAAAGAAAATTTAATATCCTTTTTAGTTGTGTCTATTGAGCTAGTTTCTTCTAGTTCGTTTTCAGTTTCAGTTGGCTGTAAAGCAACTTTTACTGAAACTCCTGAAGCAATAACATCATTGGTTTCAATACCTGGATTAAAAGCATAAGTTTCATCATTCCAATGTAAGTTAATGTTGTCTCGTATTCCTTTCATGTCAGGAATGCCAACTGAAACAAATGCTTCGTTCCATAAAACATGTTTGTTATTTATCCCTAATTTTTTAAAGTCTGGTTTTTTAAACGTTCCGTTAACATTGAGGTTGGTATTGTATAAAATTACTTTGTAAATACTCCGTTTTCTTACTTCGGGAGCTATGTCACCGTCAATGTTTAAATGCTCGGGTAAAAAATGGGCATATACTTTCTTTTTATTGATTTTATCCTTTTTATCGTCAGTATCAAAATACTTGGTGTACACATAATACGGAACGGTAAGTACTGGTCCTGATATGGTTTGAGAACCTCCCCATTTATCACTGACTTCACGAATTACATCACCTCTACGGTATTCTCTTTCTCTAATTAAATCCTCAATCATAGAAGTAGGTATGAGAAGAATTAATACTAAAAATCCGATTGATAACAATCGGATAGTAATAGAGTTTTTAATTTTTAAATTGATTTTTTCTAATGTTGACGGTTGTTGCTGATTTTCCATGTTTTTAGGTTTTGAGTTTCATTAAAAACGAGATGGAATTTCGAATATTTTTCTTTTAACATAATTTGGCAAATACTCGATTTTTTTTAGAAAATAAAAAGCCACAGTTAATTAAAACTGTGGCTTTAAAATAATTTTATCTTCTATCTAGAATGGTAAATCATCATCCTCTGCTGGTGCATCATCGATTGCTGGTGCTGGAGCAGCTCCACCTGCTGCAGCTTGTCCTGCAGGATTAATTTTCCAAGCATCAATATTGTGGTAATATTTACCGTTAAACTCTCTTGAAGAAATGTTGAAAGCAACTTCAACTTCTTGACCTTCACCAAAGTTTCTTAACATAGCAATTTTGTCATCACCAAATAAGCTAAAACAAACTTCAGGATTGTATTGAGCACCTGTATCAATAACAAAACCTTGTTTTTTCCATTCTTTACCAGCTTTACTTGTACCGCTTTCTATACTTAATACTTTTGTAATTCTTCCTTTAATTGCTAAACTCATATTTCTTATTTTTTATTGGAGAACAAATCTAATTAAAGAGGATTTATTGAGCGATTTAAGATTTCACAACTTATTAACAACTGCTAAAAATCTATCCCAAACACAAATTTGGCTAACAAATAAAACATTCCAGTAACAACAATGATTCCTAAAAAATTAAAAAGAACACCAGCTCTAATCATCTGTTTAATTTTTACATGACCCGATCCAAACACAATGGCTTGAGTAGGAGACGCAATAGGCATCATAAAAGCACAACTGGCAGAAAGTGTTGCAGGTATCATTAAAATTCTTGGGTCTAATCCTAACACTGCGCTAGCTTTTGCGAGAATAGGTAGTATTAAATTGGTGGTAGCAGTATTAGAGGTTATTTCTGTTAAAAAAGTCAATACAAAACAAACTATTATAACAATTATAATAGGAGATTCAATTCCAATGTTAGCAATTACATTTCCTATTATTGTTGAAAGCCCAGAACTGTTAAATCCTCCAGCAATAGCAAAACCACCACCAAAAAGTAGCAAAATACCCCAAGGTAATTCTCTTACTTTAGACCATGTTAATAGCATTTCTTTCGGTCTATCTTTTGAAGGAATCATAAATAATAAAAGAGATGTAGCAACAGCTATAGATGCATCACTAACCATTTTTAAACCAAATGTACTTCTCCAGCCATGGATTGTAAAATCATTACTCAACGTAATATCTGATCCTGTTATCCATAGGATAGCAGCTAACAAAAATATTAAACCTGAGGCTAGCTCATCTCTTCTTAGCTTTCCCAATCCTTTTAATAAATCTTTAATAACGTGTTGATTTTTAAAGACTTTAGATTTAGGCATTCTAAAAATAACTTTAGTCATTAATAGCCATCCAGTAAAAAGAAATACGATTGAAATTGGTAACCCCATCATCATCCATTGACTAAACCCAATAGTAGGTAAGTTTGGAAATAAATCATGATACATTTCCATAAATACTAAATTAGGTGGTGTACCTATTAAGGTAGCCATACCGCCAATATCAGCTGAATAAGCAATTCCTAACATGAGTGCTACGGCAAACTTTGAAAGGAATTCTTTATTCCCTTTAGCGTCCTTTATTTCTTCTATTATGGATAGGCCAATAGGCATCATTACCATAACCGATGCAGTGTTAGAAATCCACATACTTAAGCCAGCAGTAGCTACCATAAAACCTAGTACCAAATTAGCAGGCTTACTACCAATGATTTTTACAATGTGTAATGCAATTCGTTTATGAAGATTAGAGTTTTGAATTCCTTGAGCTAACATTAATCCTCCTAAAAACAAAAAGATAATTTCTTTACCAAAAAATAAAGCAGTAGACTTTGTATCAAGTATTCCAAATAAGGGAAAAAGAAATATTGGGAACAGTGATGTTACAGCTATTGGTACTACTTCAAAAATCCAAAAGACAGCCATTATAACTACAATTGCAGCCATAATTGGAGCTTGAGCATATTCTTGTCCAGGAACTAAATAATAACAAATAATAGCTAATAGTATTCCTAGAATACCAAATGCCCATTTGTTTTTTAAATGTCTGTATTTACTCATTTATTTTAAACTGAATTAACTTTTTATAGTAAATCAACAATGGAAAGATAGAAATAAAAATAAACAAACCACAAATAAAGTAAGCCCATGTTACATTGTTCCTTTCAGAAAAGAAGGTGAGCGAAAAGAGGGTGATAAAGGCAAAACGAATAAATACATTAATGGTTTGGAAAACGCTACCAGTTCTTCCAATTATATGATTAGGGATATGATTAAATAAGTATGTAACCCTTAAAATACGTGTTCCTGCATTGGTTAAACCAAGCACAAAACTGACAAATATTATTACAATTGAACTTTTTGTAAATGCTGCCATTTGAAATACAATTAAACTTAAAACCATTAAAATTATAATAGCCTTAACTGTAGAAGTGTTTTTAAATAGCCACCTAATTCCTATTCCGGAGAGTAAAGCTCCTAAAGCGTATAAAATTTTGGCTCCTGCATAAACAGCAGAGCTTTCTGATAAATGGTTGTTTATATAAATGGGTAATAATTGATGGATATGAACGAGTAGCATGGCAAAAACAGCATAGGAACCTACACCAAAATGAAAAATAAGAGGATTATCTTTTAAAAAAGTTGCGCCTTGCCTTAAACGTTTTATAATTGATCCTTTGTGTATTATTTTTGAAACAGTTGGTTGGTATTTTATCATTAAAATTAATCCAAAAGCAATGATGTACGTAAAAGCATCCATTAAAAATATTTCATGCAATTTCCATGGCTCAACATTAATTTTGAGATTGTTTAAACCAATTTTTGCAAGAAATTCTTGGTTAATTCCTGTAATTAAAACTGCTGCTAAAGCTCCCGATAAAACACTCGTAGCTTGTCCTTGTATTTCAATAATAGAATTGATTTTTCCGTAATTTTTCTTTTCAGTTATTTCTTGTCCGAAAGCATAAAGTGTAGGGTAGTGAACATTGTAAATAAAAAGAGTAGTACAAAACACTAAACCAATTAAAGGCATAGGAACTTCTCCTAAATAAAAACCGCTTAAAGCTACTGTTCCAATTATTAAAGCTCCAATTATAGTTATAAATAAAAAAATGTTTTTTCTTGGAAAACGATCAACCAAAGTCCCAACATATAATCCCCAAAATAGGGTTAGAAAAGTAGCTGCTCCATAAATTACACCAAATGTAGAGCTGGCATCTAATATATCAGAAAAATACCAAGGAATAGCTAACATACTTATTCCTTGAGCAAATCCAGAAACAGCATTTGCTGCAATTAATAAATATAAGGCACTTTTGTTTTGCATTGATTATTTTTGAAGGGTAAAAGTAATATTTATATCATTGTCATCCTGAGCCCGTCAAAGGACATACAATGATAACTACTATGAACCACCAACAAAAAAATATGTCTTACGATAGAGCGTTGGCTAAAGCAATGCGTTATTGTTCTTTTCAGGAGCGTTGTCAGTTAGATTTGACTAATAGATTTATTGCTTGGAATGTTAAAAAGAGTGATTTTGATAAGATTTTAGATGTATTAATAGCAGATGATTTTTTAAATGAAACGCGTTATGTAGAGGCTTTTGTACGTGGAAAGTTTAAAATGAAAAAGTGGGGGAGAAACAAAATTAAAATGGGTTTGATAGCCAAACGAGTTTACAAAGAGTCTCAATTTGAAAAAGTGTTTAATGAAGAGGTTGATGCAGAAGAATATATTAAAACAATAACAATCCTTATTGAAAAGAAAGGTTCACTCATTAACGAGACTGATGAAATTAAAAAGCGAGATAAAATCTATCGATATTTGCTCAGTAAAGGTTATGAGTCTGATTTAATTGTGAAGGAATTGAAATAGTTAGTAAGAAAATTCCCTATTCACTACCACATCAAAGCCAAAAATTCCTTCATCCAGTTTAATGTTTAATGTTTGGTAACGCTTAATTTCTATTAAAGTTTTATCAGAAAATTCTACTATGCGAGGCTCGTCTGCGTAAGCATTGTTTTCTAATACAATACCAACAAATCTTCCATTGTCAAAATATGCTTTTTCTAAATTGTAAGTTTCTGTTTTAGTATGAGTTGTAATTGTAAAATTTAACAACAACATTAAACCTGTAAAAAGTGGTGCAACCCCAATTATATTAAAAATAATCATCTCATATTTAATAAAGTTGAGCCATTTTTGGTAAAGTTTAAGGGGAATTAAAAAACCAACAATTCCAAAGCCAACTAAAAATTTGGTTATAGTGTAAAAGCTAATGAGTGTAACAGAATAGAATCCAATAATTAATAATAATCCAACAAAAAGGCCTAATACAGCTAGGGTTAAAAAGAGCATACTTCTGTCTTTTTTCTGCTGATATTTTCCAGTAGTTTTTTTAGTATTTCGTTTTTGGATAGAACTCACAATATCTTTCTACTGATTTAAGAAAGGATTGTTACTTTTTTCAAATCCAACGCTTGTTGTTGGTCCGTGTCCGCTGTAAATTGTGTAATCTTCTGGTAGCGTCATCATTTTTGTTTTGATACTGTTAATCAAAGTGTCATAATCACCACCCGGTAAATCTGTTCTACCAATACTTCCTCTAAATAAAACATCTCCATTTATAACAAACTTATCCTCGTGACTCACAAAAACAACATGCCCAGGAGCATGTCCTGGTGTAAATAAAACGTGTAATTCTGAGTTTCCAAATTTTACAACATCACCATCATTTAAAAGTGTTGTAGGCTCTGGTGATTTGTCAATATTAAATCCAAAAGTTGTACCATATTCTGGGGTAGCGTGCAAAGTAGGTAAATCTTTTTCGTGCATTTCTAAACCAACATTATATTTTTCAGCTACAAAACTATTTCCTAAAACATGATCAATATGGCAATGCGTATTTAATAGCTTAACGGGAGTTAAGTTGTTTTCGGTAATATAATTAGCTAAAACCTGTTCTTCTTCATTGCTATAGCATCCTGGGTCAATAATTACACACTGATTAGTGTCATCACTTAAAATATAAGTGTTTTCTTGAAAGCCGTTAAATGTAAAATAGTGTACGTTAATCATGTTTTATTTGCATTAATTTAAGAATAGTGTAAAAATATCACAATCCTCATTAAATCCTTATTTTTACGTGTTAAACTTTAATTTGAAGTACATCAAAAAAACTAACCAACATATCATTCTGTTTTTAGTGCTGTTAAGCTTATTCTTAATGCCTAACCAATCTAACGCACAGTTTTATAATGGAACACATGTAGGCTTTGGAAAAAATAGAGTACAATACGATTATTTTGAGTGGAAATATTTTAGATATTCTCAATACGAAACATATTATTACACCGGAGGAAAAGAATTAGCCATTTATGCTGCAAAAGTAGCTCGTGAACATATAAGAGACCAAGAAGCGTTTTTTGAATATGATTTGAAAGATAAAATTCAATTTATTGTTTACAACAAACAATCTCATTTTAAACAAAGTAACGTAGGTTTAAGTTTAGAAAATGGTGAAATAGGAGGGATTACCAACATAATGGGCTCAAAAGTGTATATCTATTTTAATGGAGACCATGCAGATTTTAACAAACAAATAAAGGAGGGAATTGCTCAGGTTATGATAAACCAGCAAGTATTTGGAGCAAACTGGAGGCAAGTACTTAAAAATACAAGTTTATTCTCTATTCCAGATTGGTACAGTAAGGGATTAACCTCTTATATGTCTGAACAATGGAGCCCTGAAATAGAAAACAGTGTTCGTGATGGTATTACATCAGGTAAATATGAAAAGTTTAATAGACTATCTGACAATGATGCTATTATTGCTGGGCACTCTTTATGGGCTTATATTATTGATACATATGGCGAATCTGTAGTTCCAAATATTTTATACATGACCCGAGTTACCCAGAGTATTAATAAAGGTTTTTTGTATGTGTTAGGAGTTTCAATGAAAAACTTAACTAAAGAATGGGAAGCTTATTATAAAAAAGAATATCAAAATATGGAAGTAAGTGTTAAACACGCTTATAAAGATAAAGAGCTTTTTAAAATTAAAAAGAAACGTGATTATTCTGAATTTAAGATGAGCCCTGATGGTAATAATTTTGCTTATGTAACCAACCAATTAGGACAATATAAAATTTACATTTATTATAAAGACAATGATAAAAAGTATAAAATATATAAGAAAGAATTTAAACTAGACCGTATCAATGACAAGTCTTATCCTATTTTAGAGTGGCATCCATCCAGTCAAGTATTAACTTATGTTACCGAAGAAAAAGGGGCTTTATTAATGCACTTTTTTGATATTACCACAGGAGGAGTTGAAGTAAAATCTATTTTTAAAATGGAAAAAGTTACCAGTATGGATTATTCTGATAGTGGTAACGAGATTGTTTTTTCTGGAGTTTACAAAGGTCAATCTGATTTATATTTATATTATATCCGATCAAATTCTCATAAAAAAATAACGAATGATGTGTTTGATGATTTAGAACCTCGTTTTATTGAAAACTCTTCAAAAATTGTTTTCACATCCAACAGGACTTCAGATTCTTTAGGATATAAACCAACTGATTTAGAGTTGTTAACCAACCAAAAAGATATTTGGATAGTATCAAATTTTAAAGCTAAAAAAGAAAAGGAAAGACAATTAACTAGAGTTACGGAAACTCCTTTATCTGAAAAACAACCAATAGGAATAGACTCTATGTTGTATTATTTGGGTGATGATGATAATATATTAGCTAGGTTTAGTGCTAAAAAGGATAGTTTCATAACCCATATTGATACTTCAATTCACTATTTCCATTTTTATGATGCAAAACCAGCTGCTAAATTTTACAATAGAGGTATAAATGAACATCATATTATAAAGGATGGACAATACACAGAAATTTTTAAAGATAATTTTAAATATCATTTAATGCTTAGAGATTTAAGTGAGCAGCCTCCTAAACCGAAACCTGTTGTAAAAGATACCATTAAGAATAACGAAGAAAATATAACCAAAGCAAACAATTCTATACCCAATAAGATATTATTAAAACCTGTTAAAATTATAGAAGATACAGTTGTTGAAAGTGCAGTTGATATTAGGAGTTACGTTTTTGAGAAAGACAAAGATAAAATACAACGAAATACCATTGTTATTGATGAAAACTCTAACACTAAAAAAGATACCGTTTGGGAAGAATTAAAAATTCCTAAATATAGAAATTACAACATTTCATTTTTTAATGATAATTCGGCAATTAAATTGAGTAACTCTTTTGTTAATGGAGAATATCAACAATTTACGGGTGGTCCATATACAAGTCCTGGAGTAGGAGCCTTTATAAAATTTGGTACAATTGATTTATTTGAAGATAAAAAAATATTTGGTGGTGTAAGAATTTCATCTTCTACTAGAGAGTATTTTATGACCTATCAGGATTTAGAAAGAAGAATTGATAAAGAATACACTTTTTCTAGAACAACTGCTAACAGACAAACAGATTTTAACGCATTTGGTACATCAACAAATACTTTAAATTATTCGTTAAAGTACCCGTTTAGTGAAGTTGCTAGTGTTCGGACAACTTTCTCTGCTAGAAATGATAATATTAACATAAAATCTACAGATGATATAGCCCTTAACTTGTCTAACTTTCGTGAGTATAGGGGTGTTTTTAAAATTGCCTATGTATTTGATAATTCAAGGCAAAAAATGACCAATATTTATTATGGAACTAAGTTTAAAGTTTTTGGAGAATACTATCAAGAATTTGGAGATGGGTCAATATTTTCAGTAAACCAGCAATTTAAAAATAATGGAGAAGTAAAAGGTAAAGGAAATGGTGAGAATGGAAACATGCAGGTTGTTGGTTTTGATTTAAGACATTCTCAAAAAATAAGTAGAGAAATAGTTTGGGTAAACCGTTTGGCGGGTAGTTCGGCATTTGGTTATGAAAAGTTGATTTACTATTTAGGAAGTACTGATGATTGGATACCTATTGGACAAGAACAATTTATAAATGCTGATGATGTAAACCCAAAAGGTTTAAATTACAGATATCATGCACTTGCAGCAAACCTGAGAGGGTTTCCTCAAAATATTAGAAGAGGAACTAACTTTGCAGTTGTAAACAGTGAATTACGAATTCCTGTTTTTAAATATTTTATTAGAAGGCCTATTCGTTCTAACTTTATTAAAAACTTTCAGGTTGTTGGTTTTACAGATGTGGGTATGGCATGGAATGGTTGGGATCCTTGGGGAAAAGATAATACAATTGATGAAACAACTTACAATGATGGTTCATTTAACCCGGTAGAGCAGAGGTATTCTATTCAGGTTACAGTGTCAAAAAAAATTGATCCAATTGTTGCAGGTTATGGTTTTGGATTACGCTCTACATTATTAGGTTACTTCATTCGTTTAGATTGGGCTTGGGGAATTGAAAACGGTGTAGCAAAAGAAAAACCAATCTTTTATTTATCATTAAGTTTAGACATATAAAATGAGTATTTCAACATTAATAATTTTAATTTGTATTGGCCTTTTTGCAGGTGTAATAGGCGGTATGTTAGGCATAGGTGGCGGTTTAATTATCATACCATGTTTAGTGTATTTTTTAGGACTTTCTCAGTTTGAAGCTCAAGGAACAAGTATTGCTACATTGTTATTGCCAATAGGAATTTTGGCAGCTTATAATTACCATAGAGCAGATGTTATAAATTGGAAATTTGCCATGATAATAGCTGTAACATTTATTGTTGGAGGCTATGTTGGTTCGCGCTTAACTATTGGTTTTATTAGTGATTCAACTCTGAAAAAAATATTTGGTGTATTAATGTTAATTGGAGCCATAAAAATGATTTTCTTTTCAAAATAATATGAACGATTTATTAGCAATTATAAAAGAAAAAGCTGCTCTTTATAAAGCAGAGGTTATTGAAATTAGAAGGCATCTTCATCAAAATCCAGAACTTTCATTTCAAGAGTTTAATACTTCCAAATATGTATGTGAGAAGTTAGATGAATACGGAATTGAATATGAAAGTGGAATTGTTAAAACTGGAGTTGTTGGGTTAATAAAAGGTAAGCATCCAGATAGAAAAATAATAGCTTTAAGAGCTGATTTAGACGCATTACCTATTTTAGAAGAAAATGATGTAACCTATAAATCGGTTAACGATGGGGTAATGCATGCATGTGGTCACGATGTACATACATCCTCTTTATTGGGTGCAGCTAAAATATTAAATGAAGTTAGAGATCAATTTGAAGGTTCTATAAAATTAATATTTCAACCAGGAGAAGAAAAATTGCCTGGAGGAGCATCTTTAATGATAAAAGAAGGTGTTTTAGAAAATCCTTCACCAGAGGCAATAATTGGACAACATGTTTTCCCGCAATTAGAAGCAGGAAAAGTTGGATTTAGAAGCGGAATGTATATGGCTTCATGTGATGAATTATATGTTACAATTAAAGGAGAAGGAGGGCATGCAGCATTACCGCATCAAAATATCGATCCAATTTTAATTACATCACATATTATTACAGCATTGCAACAGTTAATAAGTAGAATAATGCCACCAACCGTTCCTGCGGTATTATCTTTTGGTAAAATTATTGGTAATGGAGCCACCAATATTATTCCTGATAAGGTTGAGTTAGAAGGTACTTTTAGAGCTATGAATGAGGGGTGGAGAACAATTGCTCACAATAGAATGAAAAAAATGGCTGAATCTATTGCTGAAAGTATGGGAGGTGAGTGTGATTTTAGAATTGAGAAAGGATACCCTTTTTTAGTTAATGATGAAAAAATAACAAACACAGCTAAAAATGCTGCTATTCAATTTTTAGGGAAAGAAAATGTAATTGATTTAGATTTAAGAATGACAGCAGAAGACTTTGCTTATTATTCGCAAGTTAAACCAGCTTGCTTTTATAGGCTAGGGGTTAAGAATAAACAAAACCCAACTACAGGTTTGCATACGTCAACTTTTAATATTGATGAGAAAGCTATAGAAACCTCAATAGGTTTAATGTCTTGGTTGGCATTAAAAGAGTTAAGTTGAATTGAAAAATTCGCATAAAAAAAAGGCCGCAATTAAACTCAAATTGCGGCCTTTTTTTATGTTAAATGGATGTTAGTCTTTATCTTCTTTAGCTTCTTTTTCAAGTTTATCTAATTCATCCTCTTCATTACCACTAGTATTGTTTTTCCCATCCTTAGTAATTTCTTTTCCATCAATAATGATGTTTTTATTACTTCCTTTGTTTGCCTCATCATCTTCATCACTTTCAAACTTTCTCATAACTGCGCCATCTTCTAAGGTTTTCTTTTTACGAGCAGCCATTTTTTCAGCATTTAATACATCCGGATCATATTTTTTGAAAACTTCAATTAATGCTTTTGCTTTATCAGCATCTTCAGTCATTTCATATTTTCTAAACAGCTCTTCAGCCAAAACCATTCCGTGTGCAATTACTGGAGATGTAGCTCTTGATGGTTCAAAATCTTTATCAATTTTCTTAAGGGCGGCAGACAAAGTTTTCTTTCCTTCAGAAGTATTCTTTGATTTTATTTCACCAATCCCTTGCCATAATTGTAAAACTGGATCATTCGGTACAGCTCTAGCTGCATTTTTATAAACTGAAGCAGATTTTCTAAACTTATCATCTAAGAACATAAACTGCCCAATTTTGTTAGAAGTGTCTGCTAGGTTAACTGCATATTCTTGAAATTCTTTGTCTCCACTCCAAGTTTTGTCATAATATTTAGGCGCTTTCTTATCAACCTTATTAAACTTGTATAACCACTTTTGAGCCATTTTTATTGGCTTAGGAAATTTAGAGTCTTTCTCCCCAACGCTAAATTCACCAGGTTTTTTAGACATTTCATAATAACTCATTGAAGTGTAAACATAAATTAAAGGATGTTTCTTATAGTCATCGTTTTGCATTAATGCCTCACCTTTATTTACTGCTTTATCATATTTTCCGTCTATATATAAAAATGTTAGCTCATCAATTTTCTTTCCATCTTTTTGAGCAAAAGCTGAAGTTGATGCTAAAAGTAATGTAGCGCAAAGTATTTTGAAATTTCTCATAGTTTAAACTTTAGGTTCTAAAATTAAAAATTTACAGATTAGTTACAAAGATAATGCCTAATTAATCAAACTATTTTAATTTTGCTTAAAACAAACATTATGGATAATAGAATTCAAATTAATAAAGATACCGAAAGGTTAGAAATTGTCATCAAATCTTTTCTAGATCAAAAAAAGCAACAACTATTATTGATTTGGATTATACTATTTTCTTTATGTGGTTTAGCCATTATTTCTCAGTTTTTTGCCGATTATGAGGCTGGAGATAAAGTGTTCTTTGCAGTTTATGTTGCTTTTTGGATATTTTTTGAGTTTAAAGTAATTTATGCTTACAGATGGAGAAAGTTTGGTCAAGAACAAATTATTATAGAAAATAATGAGCTAATTTTAATTAAATCTGTTGGGAAAAGAGGAGTAACTCAAAAATTTGTGATTTCTGACATTAAGAAATTAGATTTCTTTAAAGATGAAAATGGTGGGTTTATAAATTCTATGAATAAATCTTATTGGAATATCAATAAATATCATTTAATGTTATTACTTGAAAACTCAAAAGTTCCATTTGGTATTGATTTAGAAGCTAAAGATGCAAAACAAATATTAAACGAAATACAAAATAGATTGAAAAAAAGTTAATTAGAAATAGAAAAAACAGCTGTTTTAACTCTTTTTGTATCAATATTTTCTATTGTTTCTTCTAGAATTAAATTTTGAGCACTTTTATTTTCAAAAACTTCTTTTAAATTATTAATTGAGCCTGCAGGTATCCCTTTTTTAATGAATTGACTCATCCAGCTCTCCTTAGTATCATTTTTAAAATAAACAGAAAGTTCGTTTGCTAATTCCTTTCTATTAATAACTCTGTTTTGATTGTTTGAAAACAATTCGTTTTCAATTAAGTGGCTAGCATCTAATGTTTCTAAAAGTAAGCCAAAATGTTTGTTGTTACCAATAGCTAAAACAATCAATTTATTATCTTTTGTCTCAAATGTTTCTCCATAGGGTGCAATATTAGGATGAAGAGAGCCAATAGGTTGTGGAATTAAATTATTCATTAACCAATTGGTGGCTTGGTTTTTTAAAGAAGAAACAGCTGCATCGTAAAGAGATACCTCTACTAACGCGCCTTTATTATTTTTTTCTCTATTCAATAATGCTACTAATAAACCTTCTTTTAGTTGATGAGCTGCTAAAACGTCAATTAAAGCAACAGGCATTTTAATTGGGCCACTATTGTTGGTTCCATTCATAAACATAAAACCGGTTTCTGCCTGTAAAACAACATCGTAAGCAGCCCTATCACTATCCGAACCATAGCCATTTATTGCGCCATAAATTAGAGTAGGGTTATAGCTTTTTAAAGTTTGATAATCCATTGCTAATTTTTTGTCATCACCAGGTTTAAAGTTGGTAATAACAATATCTGCTGTTGCAATTAGTTCATATACTTGCTTTTTATCAGCCTCATCTTTTAAATTAAGAAATAGTGATTTTTTATTCCAATTAATAGCAGAATAGTAGGCAGAAACTTTAGCATCTTTATCTTCAGCTGGACTTTTCCAATTTCTGGTTACATCTCCTCCAACTAATTTATTTTCTATCTTAATAACTTCTGAACCCATTTCAGAAAAAAACATTCCTACATCCGGTCCAGCTAAAACACTTGCTAGTTCTATTACTTTTAAATTAGATAACATATATAATGGTTTGATAGATTAGGACATAAAAAAACACCTTGAATTATTACTCAAGGTGTTTATGTTTTTCTGTTTTAACAAAATCTATAAATAAGTTTGTAAACTGTTTGTTCTTGAAAGTCTTCTCAATCTTCTTAAACCACGTTCTTTAATTTGTCTAATTCTTTCTCTAGTCAATCCAAAGTGGTTTCCAATTTCTTCTAGTGTCATTTCTTTTCTTCCACTTAAACCATAAAATAAACGAATTACTTCAGCTTCCATTCCTTTTAAATAGTGAAGTGTTCTTTCAATATCTGTTGATAAAGATTCGTGAATTAAAGTGTCATTTGGAGCAGGAGTAGATTCACTTTCAATAACACTAATTAAACTATTATTGTCAGAGTCGTTTGCCATAGGAGCATCTAAAGAAGTTTGTTTTTTAGACATTTTTCTAGAATTCTGAACTTTTTCTAAGTCCATTTCTAAAATATCAGAAAGCTCTTCATCCGTTGGCTCTCTTTCCATTTGTTGTTCAAATTCGCTCGAAGCTCTATTAATTTTTTGAATTTCACCTAATCTGTTGTGTGGTAAACGAATGGTTCTTGAGTTATCAGCTGCAGCTTTAAGAATACTTTGTCTAATCCACCATACAGCGTAAGAAATAAACTTAAATCCTTTAGTGTGGTCATACCTTTTAGCAGCTTCAATTAAACCTAAGTTTCCTTCGTTAATTAAATCTTCTAAAGTTAAACCTGTATTTTGGTATTGTTTAGCAACACTAATAACGAATCTTAAATTAGCTCTAACTAATTTGTTTAAAGCTTTTTCGTCACCATCTTTTATTTGTTGTGCTAATGTTACTTCCTCATCAGCAGTAATCATTCCTTCTCTCGAAACTTCTTGCAAATACTTTTCTAGAGACTTACTTTCTCTTTTGGTAATTTGCTGGGTAATTTTTAGTTGTCTCATATTATCGTTCTCTTTTTTTTCTGAAATTATAACAAAAACTATGCTAAAGTTAATATTGTCGTTAAAATCATTTTAATTGTACCTTGCTAACGTAAATAAATAATAAATGTTTCTTAAAACATAAAATTTAACAGGTTTTAACAGTTCTTTTACGACAGATTGTCATTTATAGGACAATCAATTAGCTCATATCATCTAATTTTTTTTATAATTACTTTGTTGTCTTGCTCTATTATTGTCCAGTCGTTATTAAATACTCTATTTATATAACGGCTATATAGCGCTAAACGTACATTTCTATTCTTATTTTTTTCCTTCTCACTTTGTTCTCCAGTATATTCAAACAAATTTATATTCGGATGCTCAGTTTTATATTTGCGAACAATTTCTACTATTGTTGCCATTACTTTGTAAACTTCTCCTTTATTTGTTACGCTATACTCTTCGCCATCATACTCATCATTTGTAACACCAAATACAATGGTAGCGTTTAGTATGTTGTTTTGTTTTCTACCAAATCTAACCTCATAATTAACACCACTTTCAGTAATAAAAGCGTACACTGTACCACTTTTTATTGCCGGGAAAATGATCTGATATGGAGTTATATTTTCTGACAAAGTTTGAAGATGCGAATATTCAAAAAAAAAAATGATTAAAAAAAATAAAAATTAAACGAATTTAGTATTATTACATTTAAGGTTAAATATATAGATAAATGGCAAAATTTGCAAAGTGGATTGGTGGTGGTTTAGGATTTACAGTTGGTGGACCAATTGGTGCGTTATTAGGATTTGCCATAGGATCTGTAATTGACAAAACCTTAGAGGTGGAAACTAACTCTAGTGGTGTAAAAAGAACATATCAATCTACACCAAATGATTTTGGAGCAAGTTTATTGGTGTTGGTTGCCGCAGTTATGAAAGCTGATGGTAAAGTATTAAAATCTGAGCTTGAATTTGTAAGACGATTTTTTAATAAGCAATTTGGTTCAGAAAGAACTAAACAACACATGTTAGTTTTAAGAGAGCTCCTTAAAAAAGATATTCCTTTACAAGAAGTTTGTTTGCAGATTAAAACTTACACCATGTATCCAGCACGATTACAATTAATGCACTTATTGTTTGGTATTGCAGCTGTAGATAATAATGTTCATCAATCAGAATTGAGAGTTATTCAGCAAATAGCTTCTCATTTAGGAATTAGAACGGCTGATTATATTTCGATTAAAGCAATGTTTGTTAAAGAGGTTGATGGAGATTATAAAATTTTAGAGATTGAAAAAAGTGCGACTGATGATGAAGTAAAAAAAGCTTATCGAAAAATGGCGGTTAAATATCATCCTGATAAAGTAAGCCACATGGGAGATGAATATAAAGAATCTGCAAAGCAAAAGTTTCAGAAAATGAAAGATGCTTACGATAACATTAAGAAACAAAGAGGGATGAAGTAAAACTAATTGTTTTCATTCCTTTTAATTGGTAAAGCTTTAATTTCAGGCTTTAAAGAATCTGGTTTTTCTTGTTGATTTACAAAAGAGTATAATTTAAAAATATTAAAATCATATTTAGACTTGGTTGTCTTTTTAACCTCTTGTTTAGGTTCGCTTTCGCTTTCTGCTTCAGCTGCAAGAGCTTTAGATGAAACAACACCTGTTAAAAGAAATATTAATATAATTTGAGCTTTCATAAATCTATTTATGAATTCAAATATACAAAATCATTTTTAATATTTATTTAAATTAACATATTTTAAGTTTGATAACTGACAGTATTACAATGGTATAATTATAGATGTATAGCTCTTAGTTTGGAAAAAAAAGAAAGAAATAAAATTAAAAATGCATTAGTTTATCCTGTGCTATTTGTACTATTAATAGGCTTAGTTCATCTTATACAGTATGTTTTTGAAGTCAGTTTTACACATTATGGAATCTATCCAAGAAGTGCAAGTGGACTAATTGGCATAATTTCTTCGCCATTAATACATGGTAGTTTTAACCATTTGTTTAACAATTCTGTTCCGTTATTAATTATGGGATCTTTATTGTTCTATTTCTATAAAGAAATTGCCAGTAAAGTTAGTGTTTGGATATATTTAATGGTAGGTGTTTGGACATGGATTTATGCTAGGGAAGCTTACCATATTGGTGCAAGTGGCGTATTGTATGGACTTTTTTCTTTCTTGTTAATTAGCGGTTTTATAAGAAGAAATAAGCAATTAATTGCTTTGTCATTTTCTGTTGTTTTTCTATATGGTAGTATGGTTTGGGGATTGTTTCCAATAGATATAAAAGTATCTTTTGAAGCACACATTTGGGGATTTGTAGCAGGAATTATATTGGCGGTATATTATAGAAAAAGAGGACCTCAAAAAGTAGAACATATTTGGGAAGAAGAGGACATTGATGAAGAAAATAAATATTGGTTAAATGCCGATATTGAAGCAAAATCACAAGAAGTAAAAGTGAACTATGTTTTTAAGCCTGAACCTAAAAAAGAAAATCCTCCAAACAAATAAATGTTTAGAGGATTTAAACCTAACTTAATAATTAACTTAATTAGATATTAACACAATCTTTTTTTTCCCATTCTTTTAAGAGTAAAACCATCTCTCTTTGTAATGTTTGTCCTTTATCTTTAGTGTACCAAATCTGAAACTGTTCTTTTAATTCGCTCATTTCCATTTTTGGGTTAGCCTTGTTTTCATATAACCAATCTTGTAAAAATTTAGGACGAGGCCCCCAAGTTCCTAATTCATTTAAGTTTTCATCAAGTGCAATTAATTTAGGAATTGATTTTCCTCCATTAGTTAAATACTGATCCATAACTTCTGGATTATCATCTCTTAACAATATTCTTAAATTAATGTTAGGATTTGTTTCAGCAATTTTTGCAAATACTGGTAAATTCTGAGCAGCATCACCACACCAGCTTTCAGCTATTACAACCCAAGTAATTTTGTCATTTAAACAATCTAAAGTGTTTGTCACATCATCAGAAATAGGAGTTGTTTTTAAGATTCTTTTCATTCTAGAAAAATTAAGCTTGGTATAATTTACCATTGCTTCACTTTTATCATCTCCTGTAGTACTTCCTTCTTCAACTAATTGCGCTGTCAATTGGTAAAACTCTTCAAATGACATACTTTTGTCTATATCTTGTTGTGTTATCATAGTTTTTAAATTTTCATCAAATTTACAAACATATAGATAACTATATATGATAATAATCATAAATGTAAAAAATTGGACAAAAGAGAACTAAAAATAACAGCTGACGGATCTCATACTTTATTTATTCCTGAGTTAGATGAAACTTACCATTCAACCCACGGAGCAATACAGGAGGCTAAACATGTTTTTATTGAAGCGGGACTTAATTACATTGATGAAAAGAAGCTTAATATTTTAGAGATAGGCTTTGGAACGGGCTTAAACGCATTCTTAACAATGCTTGAAGCAAATAGAATGAAATTGAAAGTTAATTATTTCAGCTTAGAAGCATTCCCTTTAGATATTGAAATTATTAATCAATTGAATTATAATAAAGAGTTAAGCTCGAAAGCTAAAGAAATTCAATTGTTTAATAAATTACATTTTGTAGCGTGGGAGAGGTTAGAAGAAATCACAACTAATTTTAGCCTTAAAAAACAAAAAATTGCTTTAGCTGAATTTATACCTAATGAAAAATTTGATTTGATTTTTTTTGATGCTTTCGGACCAAGAGTTCAACCAGAAATGTGGACTAAAGAAATTTTTGAAAATATGTATAACTCTTTAAATGAAAACGGAGTATTGGTTACTTATTGCGCTAAAGGAAGTGTAAAGAGAACAATAAAAGAAGTTGGTTTTAAATTAGAATCTATACCAGGACCACCAGGTAAAAGAGAAATGAGTAGAGCAATTAAATTATGAATGACCTTTTAAAAGCTAAACTAGATTTAGCCAACCAAAATAAATCGGAAAACAAAGCTTTAACCAAGAAGTTAAAAAAAGCAAAGCCTAAAAAATTAGATGATGTTGTACATCAATTACATGATGAAACATTTGATGAAATTGATTGTTTAGAGTGTGCAAATTGCTGTAAAACAACTAGTCCTGCTATCTATGAACGTGATATTGATAGGTTGGCTAAACATTTAAAAATGAAGCCGTCAAAATTAATTGAAGAATATTTGGTTAAAGATGAGGACAACGATTATGTATTTAAATCTGCTCCTTGTCCATTTTTAGATTATGAAAATTATTGTACGGTTTACGAGAGTAGGCCTTTGGCTTGTAGAGAATATCCACATACCAATAGAAAGAGGTTTTTTCAAGTATTAGATTTGTCGTTAACGAATACCTTAATCTGCCCAGCAGTAGCAACAATTTTTGAGAATTTACAGCATAAAAAAAACACCTTGTAGAAGGTGTTTTTTTTTATTCGATATATGTTTAAGAATTAATCTTCTTTTTTCTTATTTATCTTAGCAGGTTGTCTTTTAACTTGTTGTTTAGCCATTTGTTTTGTAACAGCACTTTTAGTTTTTGGAGCTTCTTTTTTAATGCCAACCTTTTTTGTAGTAGTTGTATTTAATTTATCAGTTTTAACAACTTTTTTTGTTGCTTCTTTATTGACTGCATCTCTTTTAATAACTTTTGTTTTACTTTTTGATTGCGCGCTAACATTTGCGGTTCCAGCAATAACAAATGCTGCAGTTAAAAAAGTTCCTATTAATAATTTTTTCATTGTATTTTAAATTTAATTAATACTGGTTTGAAATATTTCAAAGACCATACCAAGTTAGTTAAATTAATTTAAATAAAAAACCTCTTGCAATTTTGCAAGAGGTTTTTAAATAACACAATGGCTTATTAATTAAGCCTCCACATTCAATTGAGGTCCGGCAGCAACAAGTGCTTTACCTTCTTCATTGTCTGTGTATTTTTCAAAATTATCAATAAATAATCCTGCTAATTTTGAAGCTTTTGTTGTCCATTCAGTAGCATCAGCATAAGTATCTCTAGGATCTAATATAGATGAATCAACTCCTGGTAGAGCTGTTGGAACTTCTAAATTAAAAATTGGAATGTTTTTAGTTTCAGCATCTTCTATAGAGCCATCTAAAATTGCATTAATAATTCCTCTAGTATCTTTAATAGAAATACGTTTTCCAGAACCATTCCATCCGGTGTTTACTAAGTATGCTTCTGCACCATTAGCTTCCATTTTCTTAACTAATTCTTCACCATATTTTACTGGATGTAATGTTAAGAATGCTTCTCCGAAACAAGCAGAGAATGTTGGAGTAGGCTCAGTAACTCCTCTTTCAGTTCCTGCTAATTTTGCGGTAAATCCTGATAAGAAGTGATATTTAGTTTGGTCTGGAGTTAATTTAGATACTGGAGGTAAAGTTCCAAAAGCATCAGCAGATAAGAAAATTACTTTCTTTGCATGTCCTGCTTTAGAAACAGGAGCTACAATATTTTCAATGTGATGAATTGGGTAAGAAACTCTTGTGTTTTGAGTTGTAGAACCATCAGTAAAATCAATTTTACCGTTTGCATCAACAGTAACATTTTCTAATAAGGCATCTCTTTTAATTGCACCAAATATTTCTGGCTCAGAGTTTTTGTCTAAGTCAATTGTTTTTGCGTAACATCCACCTTCAAAATTAAATACTCCATCATCATCCCAACCGTGCTCGTCATCACCAATTAACTGACGAGAAGCATCAGTCGATAACGTTGTTTTTCCTGTACCTGATAATCCAAAGAAAATTGCAGTATCACCATCAGTACCAACATTAGCAGAACAGTGCATTGCAGCAATTCCTCTTAGTGGTAAATAATAGTTCATCATAGCAAACATTCCTTTTTTCATTTCTCCACCATACCAAGTACCTCCAATTAACTGCATCTTTTCAGTTAAGTTGAACATAACAAAATTTTCAGAGTTTAAACCTTGAGCTTCCCAGTTAGGATTAGTTGTTTTAGATCCGTTCATTACAACAAAATCAGGCTCTCCAAAGTTTTTTAATTCTTCTTCAGAAGGTCTGATGAACATGTTTGTTACAAAATGTGCTTGCCATGCAACTTCAACAATAAAACGAACTTTTAATCTAGTATCTTTATTTGCACCACAAAAAGCATCAACAACATAAAGTTTTTGATTAGATAATTGTTCAGTAACCAAACCTTTAACATCATTCCAAGTATCTTGAGAAACTGGCTTGTTATCATTTGGTAATCTATCTGAAGTCCACCAAAGGGTGTCTTTAGTTACGTCATCTTTAACAATATATTTATCTTTAGGAGATCGACCAGTAAAAATTCCAGTCATAACATTAACAGCGTTTAATTCTGTTTCTTGTCCTTTATCATATCCTTCTAATGAAGGATCCATTTCCTCTTTATATAATTCATCATAAGATGGATTATGTTTTAATTCTTTTACATCATTAATCCCTAATTTAGATAATGATTCAATAATTGATTCTTTTAGAATATCCATTATAAATGTTTTGTTAAACTTTTTGTTTAATACAATATTTCCCAATAAAATTGAAAATACGTTTAACAAAAGTCTTAATCCTTTATTAATTACCAAAATAAGGTTTGGTCATTTATGAACAAAGATTACTTAATGTGAAATTTTGTTTTAATTGTTAAATATTGTAAATCAAACAATTAAGAGTTGTTTTAAATATTTAATAACCGTGTTAATAAGTTTTTAGGGTCGCAAAGCCTTAATCTGGATAAACGTCATAATAATTACCGTTTGTACTATTTGCATCGTTTTAATCAATATTTTTTTATAAAATTGGAGTA
This sequence comes from Vicingaceae bacterium, assembly GCA_049608005.1. GTDB lineage: Bacteria > Bacteroidota > Bacteroidia > Flavobacteriales_E > Vicingaceae. Next base: position 11,251 of record JBMYXB010000004.1, on the reverse strand, counting down.
GTATTTGATTACATTCGTCATTTAAAATTATATATGTTATGAAAAAGTTAGTTTCTTTAATGCTTAGCTTATTAATTGTTGGTTCAGCATTTAGTCAAGATAAAAAAGACATCAGTTTAAAAAATATTTGGTCAGAATATCAATTTTTTGGTAATTCCGTTAGTGGATTAAGATCTATGAATAATGGAGTAAATTATACCACTTTAGAAAAAGGGGATATTGTAAAACACTCATATATTGATGAGAGCTTTAATGAAACAATTCTTTCAGGTAAAGATTTAAAAATAGGAGATAAAAATATTGCAATAAATAATTATGAGTTTAGCTCTGATGAAACAAAGTTGTTAATTGCAACAGAAACAAAAGCTATTTATCGTCATTCATCAAAATCACATTATTATATATATGATTTAAAAACAAAAGCGTTGTCAAAGTTATCAGATGGTAGTAAGCAGATGTATGCTACATTTTCTCCTTCTGCAAATAAAGTGGCTTATGTAAAGGATAACAATTTATATTTTAAAGATTTAATATCTAATAAAGAAACTCAAATAACTACTGACGGAAAGAAAAATGAAATTATTAATGGTGCGTCTGATTGGGTTTATGAAGAGGAATTAGTTTTAGTAAAAGCGTTTAAATGGTCGCCAGATGGTAAAAAGATTGCTTATTACCGTTTTGATGAAAGTAATGTAAAAGAGTGGTTAATGAAAATGTATGGACCACTTTATCCAGAAGAAGAACGGTTTAAATATCCTAAAGCTGGTGAAGACAACTCAAAAGTTGAAATTTATTTTTATGATTTAGCAGCCGCAAAAAAAACAAAAGCAAATGTTGGTGATAAATATGAATATATTTCAAGAATTAACTGGACAAATGATGGGACGAGTTTAGCTATACAAACATTAAACAGACAGCAAAACGATTTAAACATACATTTAACAAATGCTGAAACAGGCGAGAGTAAAATTATTTTTAATGAATTAGCTGAAAACTATGTTGAAGTACCAACTACAAAGTTTTTAAAATCAAAAAATCAATTTATTATAACAAGTGAAAAAGATGGTTATAATCATATTTATTTATATGATATTTCTGGGAAGTTAATTAACCAAGTAACTAAAGGTAATTGGGATGTTTCTGATTTTTATGGTGTAGATGAGAAAAAAGGTTTGGTTTATTACCAGTCTGCTGAGCTTGGTGCAATAGATAGACAAGTATATTCTGTAAAATTAAATGGCTCTTCTAAAAAAAGATTAACCACTAAAACAGGTCAAAACAGAGCTGATTTTAGTACTTCATTTAAATATTTTATTAATTATCATTCTTCGGCAAATTCTCCAAAGTTGATAACCTTGCACGATTCAAAAGGAAATCAAAAAAGAGTTTTAGAAGATAATGCTAGTCTAAATAAAAGATTAGAAGGCTATAATTTTTCTAAAAAGGAGTTTTTTAAGATTAAAGTAAACGAGAACGAATTAAATGCTTGGAAAATTTTACCAAAGAATTTTGATGCTTCAAAAAAATATCCAGTTTTAATGTTTGTGTATGGTGGTCCTGGAATTAATACTGTAAATGATTCATGGGACGGAGGAAACACTTTTTGGTTTAATCATTTAGCAAGTAAAGGGTATATGATTGTTTCCGTAGATGCAAGAGGAACAGGTTATAGAGGTGCTAAATTTAAAAAGGTAACATATAAGCAACTTGGTAAATATGAGACAGAAGATCAAATAGGTGCTGCTAAATATTTAGCAACATTACCTTATGTTGATGGGAGTAGAATAGGAATTTTTGGTTGGAGTTACGGAGGTTATATGTCATCACTTTGTATTACAAAAGGTGCAGATGTATTTAAAACTGCAATTGCTGTTGCCCCAGTAACTAATTGGAGATATTATGATAATATATACACAGAACGTTACATGCAAACGCCTCAACAAAATGCAAGTGGTTATGATGATAATTCGCCAATAAACCATGTAGAAAAACTAAAAGGAAACTACTTATTAATTCATGGAATGGCTGATGATAATGTGCATTATCAAAATGCTGTTGAAATGAGTGATGCACTAATAAAAGCAAATAAACAGTTTACAGAAATGATGTATCCAAATAAGAATCACGGTATTTATGGTGGTAACACAAGGCTTCATTTGTACACTTTAATGACCAATTATCTATTAAAGAATTTATAGTAATTTAGACACTTCAAAAAATAAAACAACTTTTTTATGGCAACAGCAGCAGAGTTAGATAACCAAGAACAATTATTTGGACACCCAAAAGGGTTGTTTATATTGTTTTTTACAGAAATGTGGGAACGTTTCTCTTATTATGGAATGAGAGCAATTTTGGTATTGTATATTATCTCAGAAATTGATGGTGATAACCCTGGTTTAGGATGGTCGCAAGGAGATGCTCTTGAATTATATGGTTGGTATACAATGTTAGTTTATGTTCTATCTATACCAGGAGGTCTTTTAGCTGATAAGTTATTGGGTCAAAAGAAAACTGTGTTATTGGGTGGTGTTTTACTTTGTCTAGGACATGGTGTTTTAGCCATTGAAGAAATGTGGGCATTTTACTCAGGTTTAGTATTAATCATATTAGGAGTAGGTGCATTGAAACCAAATATTTCTACTATGGTTGGTGGTTTATATAAAAAAGGAGATGTAAGAAGAGATAAAGGATTTACATTGTTCTACATAGGTATAAATGTTGGAGCTTTTTTATCATCTATAATAGTAGGTACAGTTGGAGAGGTTTATGGATGGCATTATGGATTTGGGTTAGCTGGTATTGGAATGGTTTTAGGTCAACTGGTTTACATGGCTGGACAAAAGCACCTTAAATTTGTTGGAAACTTTATAGGAGACAATAAAGAAGAAGCTGAAAAAAGTAAAGCTCCATTGACTAATATTGAAAAAGATAGAATTTTAGTAATGCTACTATCGTTTGCAATTATTGTAGTTTTTTGGGGAGCTTTTGAACAAGCAGGAGGTTTAATGAACATTTATACGCTAGAGAAAATTGATAGAGGTTTTATGGGGATAGAAATTCCTGCTTCTGTATTTCAATCAGCTAACGCATTTTTTATTATAACATTAGGAACTGTTGTTGCAGCATTTTGGGCTAAAAGACAGTTAAAAGGAAAAGAATCATCAACGTTATTTAAAATGGCATTAGGTGTTATTATTATGGGAACAGGTTTCTTGGCTATGTCTGCTGCTGCAATGCAAGCTGATAATTCAGTAGATGGAAAAGGAGCAATGATTTTCTTAATTATTGCATATTTATTCCATACTATAGGAGAGTTGTTTGCTTCGCCTACTGCATTGTCTTTTATTACTAAGTTAGCTCCAGCTAAATATGCTTCATTAATGATGGGTGCTTATTTTGCAGCTACTGGATTCGGATCAAAACTCGCGGCATTAGTTGGAGGTTTAGCTGAGGGGGCAGGTGAGTTTCAGGTGTTTACGGGGATTTTCATTTTTACATTATTATTTGGTGGATTAATTTTAGCTATGTTAAAACCATTAAAGAGATTAACTCACGGAGCAGAGGATTTAGAAGGAACAAGTAATGAAGAAACGGAAGGTTTTGAATTAGCAGATAAAGAAGCATAAATTATGAGCACAGCAACAACAGACGCAGACAATTTTTTTAAATCAAATGTATTAGGACATCCATCAGGATTATTTGTACTATTTTTTACTGAAATGTGGGAAAGGTTCTCTTTCTATGGAATGAGAGTTTTATTAATCAACTTTTTAACATTTGCAGCAGTAGGTGCAAACCCAGGTTGGGAATGGTCTGCAGAAAATGCAGGAGCTTTATTTGGAACTTATGCAATGCTATTGTATTTAACACCAATCTTAGGCGGTATTATTGCTGATAAGCTTACTGGATATAGAGGAGCTGTTGTTATAGGTGCGATTGTAATGACTTTAGGTCATGCTGCAATGGCTATAGAAACAGAGTTTTGGTTGTATGTTGGATTAGCATTGTTGGTAATAGGAACAGGTTTTTTTAAGCCAAATATTACTTCAATTATTTCTGAAATGTATAAAGATAGACCAGAAAAGAAAGATGGTGCTTATACCATTTTTTATATGGGGGTTAATGCCGGAGCTTTCTTTGGAATGATGCTTTGTGGTTATTTAGCAGAGAAAATTGGTTGGTCTTGGGGGTTTGGATTAGCTGGAGTATTTATGTTATTGGGAACGCTTCAGTTTTGGTTGGCAAAACCATTATTTGGGAAAATAGGAGAGAAGCCATCAAAAGTTCATGAAGTTGAATTAGAGCAAGGAGTTAACGAAAAAGCTGAAGACTTTAAAGTGGAGCATGATATGGACAATGAAAAGCCAAATCCTTTCATTATGGTTGATAAAATATTAATTGTTATTTCAACTATTTTAGGTCTAGGATATGCTTTAAATGATCCACTTTCAAAAATTGGAGGAATTAATCTCTTTCCTTTTAAAGTAGGAGATTTAGAAGGTCAGTATGTAGGTGTATTGGTTGGTTTAGCTTGTTTTTTAGTGTTAGTTATTTCAAGAACATCTAGATACACAAAAGTGGTAAGAGATAGAATGATTGCAGTTGTAGTGTTTGCATTCTTTACAGTTTTCTTTTGGATGAGTTTCGAACAAGGGGCATCTTCATTAGTACTTTTTGCAAGAGATTTTGTTGATAGAAGTTTAGAAGGAAATTCATTAATGATATTTAATGTAGTAAATGCTTTATTAACTGTTGTACCTCTTGCTTTAATTACTTGGGTACTGTTTTTATTAGGTAAACAAACATTGAAAAAAATACCTGGTTCTAACATTGTTTTAGCTATTTGTTTTGCTGGAATTTGGGGAGTTGTAATATGGATGCTTAATGCTGAATTTTCTAAAACAGAATCAGAAATAACAGTTTCATGGTTTAGTATATTGAACTCATTTTTTATTATTGTTTTTGCTTCATTATTTTCTAAATGGTGGGAATCAAAATACAATCCTTCTGCTGCAGTAAAGTATGGTTTTGGATTAATAATAATGGCAATAGGTTTTGGGCTGTTAGCGTTTGGTTCTTATGGTATTGCTGAAGGTGTAACGGTAAGTATGATATGGTTAATCTTAGCATATTTATTTCATACTTTAGGAGAACTTTGTTTATCTCCTGTTGGTTTATCTTATGTTTCTAAATTAGTGCCAGCAAGAATGATTGCATTTATGTTTGGAATGTGGTATTTAGCAATTGCAATTGGAAATAAATTAGCTGCTGTTTTAGGTGGTCAAATCGAAAATATAACAGAACAGTATTCTTTATCTACATTCTTTTTAATTTTTACAATTGTTCCGGCTGTAGCAGGTTTATTAGTAATTGCTTTAAATCCAGTATTGAAAAAATTAATGCACGGGGTAAAATAAATGACTTGGTATAAAGTTTGATTAAAACGTTAAAAAAACGAAATATATGAAAACATTAAAAGCAACACTTATAATTTTATTGATGGTAGGCATGTCATCTATAAAAGCTCAATCAGGAGTAGTAAAAAGTGAATATAAAGCACATGCCAAAGGTTGGTTAGTAGATATTAATGAAGCTTATGAAGTTTCTAAAAAAACAGGTAAGCCTATATTGGCAAACTTTACAGGTACAGATTGGTGTGGATGGTGTATTAAACTAAAAAGAGAGGTTTTTGATACTCCAGAATTTAAAGCATGGGCTGAAAAAAATGTTGTTTTAATTGAATTAGATTTTCCCAGAAGATTTCAATTACCAGAACACATTAAACAACAAAATTATAGCTTGTCTAAAGCTTTTAATGTAACAGGTTATCCAACTATTTGGGTGTTTAATTTAGGTAAAGACAAAGAAGGTAAATTTAATATTGATGCCTTAGGTAAAACTGGTTATGTAAAAGGAACTGAAGCATTTACTAGTGGAGTAGATGCTATGATAGCAAAAGGTAAGAAATAAAATTACTTTTATAGCAAAAAAAAATCCAGCGTAATTACACGCTGGATTTTTTTTATTAGTTTTTTTAGTTTAAATGCCAAAGGCATAATACTCACGTCTTCCATTTTCATAAATTCCTTCAATAAGAATTCCTCCTTTAGCATTGTCTATTATTTGATTTATGTCATCTAATGAATTTAAAGGTTTTCTATTAATACTTGTAATGATAAACCCCTTTCTAACACCAACACTTCTTAGTTTTCCATTATAAAGCTCGGTTACCTTAATTCCATTTTTAATTTTGAGTTGCTTTAAAACGTTTTTATCTACTTTATTAAGTTGCGCTCCTAATAGCTTAATAGCCTTGTTAGAATTACTTTTAATAATGTTTTCATTGCCATTTAAGTTTTTTAAAGTAACTGGTAATTCTTTAATAGTTCCTTTTCTATTTAGTGTTATCATTACTTTATCTCCTGGTCTAAACTGACTGATTTGTTCTTGTAATTCAGCAACATTTTTAATTGGTTTGTTTCCAACCATTTTAATAACATCACCACTTTCAATGCCAGCTTCAGCAGCAGATCCATTTTCAGTAGTTCCATTAATGTAAACACCATTAACATCTTCAATCCCAATTTCGTTGGCTAAATTCTCATCTAAATTTGTAATGTTAACTCCTATAAATGCTCGTTGTACATTTCCAAACTCTTTTAAATCTTTAACCACTTTTTTAACAATATTTACTGGTATTGCAAAAGAATAACCAGAATAAGAACCCGTTCTAGATTGAATGGCAGAATTAATTCCAATCAGCTCACCAGTAGAACTAACTAAAGCACCGCCACTGTTACCAGGGTTAACAGCAGCATCTGTTTGTATAAAAGATTCAATTGCAGACATACCACTATAAGGATCGTTTTGTAAAATGTCAATATCTCTACTTTTTGCACTTACAATACCCGCTGTAACTGTAGAAGTTAAATTATATGGATTTCCAACTGCTAAAACCCATTCACCAATGTTTATTTCATTTGAATTTCCGTAAGATAAAAAAGGAAGCCCTTCTTCATCTATTTTAATTAAAGCTAAGTCTGTTGTTGGATCAGTACCAATAACTTCTGCGGGGTAAGATTTATTATTATTTAATGTAATGGAAATATTTTCAGCTTTATCGATAACATGATTATTAGTTACAATAAAACCATCATCAGAAATAATAACTCCAGAACCAGATGATTTTGCTATAGAAGGCTCAAGTTTTCCTCCATAAAAATATTGAAAAAAAGGATCGATTGGTCTGTTCTGTAGCACTTCAGTTTTAACATGGACAACAGCATTTAAAGACATGTTAGCCGCTAATTCTAAATTAGTTGGCTGCATTGAGCTTGATTTAGAATTAACTAAATGTGCTTGATTTACAGCAGATTTACTAATTATTTGAGGGGGGTGTTCTTTTTCAAAATATTTGTAAATTGAAACCGATGTTAGGCCTCCTCCGATAACTAAAGCTAACCCCAAGCTAATTGTTTTAATCTCTTGTTTCATAACATATATTTTTAAGAATTAATATTATCTCAAAAAACGTAATGAAACAGAAATTTCTTTTTTAAGAAATGTTAAGGAGTCTTAAAAAATGTTAAAGAACTAATTTGTAAATAGCTCTCCAGCTACTGACCATAAAGGATCTTTAGGGTTTGGTTTAGCTATAATGGTTAATGGTTCTTTTTTTACAGGGTGTAAAAACTCAATTTTCCTGGCATGTAAACTAATAGATGCGTCAGGGTTTGATCGGTTAAACCCATATTTTAAATCACCTTTTATAGGACAACCTATGCTCGATAATTGAACTCGAATTTGATGATGTCTTCCAGTAAATGGTTTAATATTTAATAAATAGAAATTATTAAACTGGTGAATGATTTTAAATTCTAGTTCAGAACGTTTGGCATCTTTAAATTCATGGCTATATGCTATGGATTTATTTTTTTGATGATTCTTCTTTAAGTAATGAACAATAGTATCAGTATTCTTAGCAGGTTTGTTTTTTACAATTGCCCAATATGTTTTTTGTATTTCTTTATCATGAAACATCTTATTCATACGAGTTAGCGCTTTAGATGTTTTGGTAAATACAACAATACCGCTTGTGGGTCTATCAATTCGATGTGGACTGCCTAAAAAAACCTCACCAGGTTTATTATATTTTATTTTGATATAATCTTTAACAATATCGAGTAGGGGTTTGTCTCCAGTTTTATCTCCTTGTACAAGATCTCCTGAACGCTTATTTACAGCAATCAAGTGATTATCTTCATAAAGAACTTCTACATTTGGGAGTTGTAACATATTCTAATATTGCTCTTTATCATTAGGGAAATCTTGAGATTTAACATCTCTAATGTAAGATTCAAAAGCACCTTTCATTTCTTCGTAAAGATTATGGTATCTTCTTAGAAAACGAGGACTAAAATCATGTGTTATTCCTAACATGTCGTGCACCACTAAAACCTGACCGTCAACACCATTTCCTGCCCCAATTCCTATTACAGGTATTTTAATTTCTTTAGCTACTTGAGCAGCTAAATGTGCAGGTATTTTTTCTAAAACTAAAGCAAAACAACCTGCCTCTTCCAATAGTTTAGCATCAGCTATTAATTTTTTTGCTTCTTCTTCTTCTTTAGCCCTTACAACGTAAGTACCGAACTTGTATATGGATTGCGGTGTTAAACCTAAATGCCCCATAACAGGAATTCCTGCTGAAAGAATACGATTTATAGATTCTAAAATTTCACTTCCGCCTTCTAATTTTACTGCATGGCCTCCAGATTCTTTCATTATTTTAATGGCAGAAGTTAAAGCTTCTTTGGAGTTTCCTTGGTAAGTTCCAAAAGGTAAATCAACTACCACTAAAGCACGTTCAACGGCTCTGATAACCGAAGAAGCATGATAAATCATTTGATCTAACGTAATCGGAAGTGTAGTTTCATGTCCAGCCATAACATTTGAGGCTGAATCACCAACTAGAATAATATCTATTCCTGCGCTATCAATAATTTTTGCCATTGAAAAATCATAGCCAGTTAGCATCGAAATTTTTTCATTTCTCAACTTCATTTCTTGAAGTACGTGAGTAGTTACTCTTTTAACATTATTTGAATGAATAGACATTAGCCTTTAGTTTAAGTTAAATAACCGTTTAATCTTTATAAATACCATTGGTATATTTTATTTGACGCAAAACTACAAAATATAGCGGTTTCTCATTAAAAATGATAAATTTGTAAGTCTATTAAATTTTGTATTATGAATAAATTATCAATTGGATCAGTATTATTAATGGCTTTAGCATTTTTTAGTTGTGAAACTGATATAGATATTAATGCTGAACCAACTGATATAACAGTTGTTTATGGATTAATTAACCCTACTGATTCTATACATTATATTAAAATCAATAAAGCTTTTTTAGGTGATGGAAATGCTTTAGATTTTGCAGCTGATGCTGATAATTATAATTATGCTGAAAACGAATTGACTGCTGTTGTTAGTGGGAATGGGAAATCATATCCGTTAACAAGAGTTACCAATGAAATACCTAAAGATGAGGGTGTTTTTGATAATAATACAAATGTGTTATATAAATTTATTGAGCCAAATATTAATAGAAATTCTACTTATTCTATAGAAATTGATAACGTTAAATTGAATAAAAAAATATCTTCAGAAACTAAAATTGTAGGAATTAGTACAGTTGATGATCCTTTAAAAGGAAACACATTGCATTTTTATAAGGGAAGTGGTTCTAATGGAGATTTTACACAAGAAAATCTATCTATTTCTGCTGGAGATAATGTTGGTAGAGTACAAGCTTATTTTGTATTTAATTATATTGAACATTATACAGACCCTAACATTCCTTCAGTCCCAAAAAAAGTGTTAATTAATTTAGGAGAAAAAAAGATTTCAAATCCATCAAATAATCAAGTAACTTATCTATTAAAAGGAAGTACATTTTTTGATGAAATTAAAGCGAAGGTATCTGATCCTTCTAATATCCCTAACTTTTCTCATAGAGAATTGGATAATATTTCTATTGAGTATTCTGTAGCAGAAAATGAGTTAAACACTTATATGGAAGCATCTGCTCCATCAACTACAGTTAATCAAGACAAACCTAAATATTCTAACATAACTAATGGAGTTGGTATATTTTCGTCTAGACATTATGATGCTACTTGGAAATCTAATAAAGATGCAGCTAGTAATTTGAATATAGGAGATAATACAAAATCGTATTTATTTACATTAGGTTTAGGTTTTTGTTTTGGATCTGGATCAACTGCAACAAACCCTTGTAATTAAGAGTTAAAAGAGGTTTCTGTCTTATTGTCACATTTTTGTCAGTCTAAATACGCTTATTTAGCTAGCTTTCTGCCAATTTTTCTTTAAAATAACCATTAATTCTAATGGCATATTGTTTGACTATTGTCAAATCAAATAATTGATAATTTTTAAAAACAATATAACATGAGTAAAATTATAGGAATAGATTTAGGAACAACAAACTCTTGTGTTTCAGTAATGGAAGGAAATGAGCCAGTTGTAATTCCTAATGCAGAAGGTAAAAGAACTACACCTTCTATCGTAGCATTTATTGAAGGAGGAGAAAGAGCTGTTGGTGATCCTGCAAAACGTCAGGCAATTACTAATCCAGAAAAAACAATTTCTTCAATCAAAAGATTTATGGGGAATTCATTTGATCAAGTATCAAGTGAAATTAAACGTTCTTCATACAAAGTAGTAAAAGGAGATAACAATACTCCAAGAGTAGAAATTGGAGACAGATTATACACTCCACAAGAAATTTCAGCAATGGTTCTTCAAAAAATGAAGAAAACTGCTGAAGATTATTTAGGAATGGGAGTTTCTGAAGCTGTAATTACAGTTCCTGCATATTTTAACGATGCACAGAGACAAGCAACTAAAGAAGCAGGAGAGATTGCAGGTTTAACAGTAAAAAGAATTATCAACGAGCCAACTGCAGCAGCATTAGCATACGGATTAGATAAGAAAGATGTAGATCAAAAAATTATTGTTTTTGATTGTGGTGGAGGAACTCATGATGTTTCTGTACTAGAATTAGGAGACGGAGTTTTTGAAGTGAAATCTACAGATGGAGATACACACTTAGGTGGAGATGATTTTGACCAAGTAATTATTGACTGGTTAGCTGAAGAGTTTAAAAAAGATGAGTCAATTGACTTAAGAGAAGATCCAATGGCATTACAGCGTTTAAAAG
>JBMYXB010000003.1:0-40234 GCA_049608005.1 Vicingaceae bacterium | reverse complement strand
GTTCTTGTTTCGGTATAGCTAAATAAATCGCCATTGGTATCTATGGCCATCATAATAATTTTAACATTAGATCCGCTAGGAATTAAGCCAGAAGAAGCGTTATATACTTGCATTACAGTTTGTGTTGTTGGGATGTAAATAAATATTCCAACATTAGTTAAATCATCTGTTTGAGATGTGAAAGAAAGGTTGTAGCCGCTCCCTGTACCAATCTGAATGTCAGCATTTATCCAGCCAAAGCTGCTCATACTTCCGTAATAACCATAACTATTGGTTGTAAATGATGTTCCAGTATTGTTCCAATCTACAAAGTTTCCATTATCAGTGCCAGTAAAAATAGTCATGTCGCTATTGGGTGAATTGTTTGGCATTTCAAATGTGTAAGGGCAAATCAAAGATAGGTCTTGCCCGTTTTTAGTTGCTCTTATTCTAATTTCGCCATCCGTTTCTAAAATGTTTCCGTTAGCAACTGTTGGCATTTGCCAGTATATCATATCTTTAGGAGTGTAAAGCTCTACAAGATGAATTGTAAATGGATAGTCAATAGTATCTCCATTACTATCATTTAAGCAATTTTTGCTGCCGTAAATTCTTGTGCCTTGGTTACCTGTTAATGTATCATTACTAGGGCCAGTAATTTCAAAATCTTGTTCATCTTGCTTTTTAGAATCTAAGTATTGATTAACATCTGTGTATTCCGCAGGAGTTTCTTCTGCAGGTTCAATTCTATCTTTTTTACAGCCTATGTTTATAAGTAAAATTGAAGTTAAAATTACAATAGGGATGATTTGTTTTTTCGTTTTCATATTAAAAATTTTAGTTTAAACAAAATGGGTTAATTATAGGCAGGACAACGTGTTCCTTTTTTCATTCTTCCAGATTTTCTATATTCACCACTTTTATTATTACAGCCAAAAATGTACAATAAACCTAACTGTAAGTGGGTTTCTTGAAATTTGATATTGTATCGGTACTCTAAGAACGGGCGTAAGCACTTATTGGTTGTTACCCCTAAGCCTCCTTCGGCATTCCAGTTGGTTGTTGTTGCATTTGCTAAAGCAGATTTTTCGGGGTTAATCCAATTGTTGTAACCACCATGCCCAAGTAAATAAAAGTTAAATGTTTTTAGTTTTACAACTTTTACTTCTAATCCTAAACCAGCTGTCCACTCATTTACAGGGCCTCCAAAATAATAAGAAAACTGAGGTACAATACTTATTCTTTTATTAGGAAAGATGTTAATTCTGGCTCCTGCACCGTAACTTTCGGATTGAAAATTATAAAGTCCAGATCCTCCAATACCAAAGTTTTGATTGTATCCTGTTGTAGCTAAACAAAAAAAGGAAAATATTAGAATAATCTTTTTCATAGGTGCTTTTGTAACAACAATAATACCATAATATTAAGGGTAATTAATAGGTGTTTAAATTACCTTATTAACAAAGTTATTCAACATGCAAAACCAGTCCTTTTAAATATTCTCCTTCAGGATGGTAAATATTTACAGGATGATCTGCCGGTTGTGATAAATGATTTAATACACGAATATTTCTTCCGGCCTCTATTGCTGCAGCAACAATTGTATCGTAAAATAGCTTACGATTTACTGCTTGCGAGCAAGAAAAAGTAAATAATATGCCTCCAGGTTTAATTTGTTTTAAAGCCATTAAATTTAATCGTTTATAGCCTTGTATAGCATTGTGTTTAGCTTTTTGGTTTTTAGCATAAGCAGGCGGATCTAAAATGATCACATCATAATCAATAGTGTTTTCTTTTAAATAATCTAGCGTATCTGATTTAAAAGATTTGTGTTTTTTAAGTTTGTTAAGCGTGATGTTTTCATCCACTAAATCAATTGCTTTTTGAGAGCTATCTACAGAGTGTACTTCTTTTGCTCCAGCTTTAAGAGCGTAAACAGAAAAACCTCCAGAATAACAAAAGGTGTTTAATACTTTTTTTCCTTTACTGTATTGAGCTATCAATTGTCTATTTTCTCTTTGATCTAAAAAGAAACCTGTTTTTTGTCCGTTTATCCAATCTAAATTAAACTGGTTGCCTTGCTCTAAACCAACTAAATTAGCGTCTCCATTTTGATAGATGTATCCGTTTTCAACCTTTTCTTTAGTTTGCTTGGCTAAACTTTCGGCACTTTTGTTATAAATAGCAATTAAAGTTTCTCCATAAACTTTTTGCAAGGCTTTGCTAATTTCATTTATTGCATTGTAAATTCCTATAGAATGTGCTTGAATGATTGCTGTACCGTTGTAAAAATCAATAATTAATCCAGGAATGCCATCTCCTTCGGCATGCATTAAACGATACATGTTGGTGGATGAGTTGTTGAGTAAGCCTAAACTTTCTCTTGCCTTAAAAGCATTTTTTATTTTGTTGTTCCAAAAAGTTTGATTGATTTTTTCTTCTTTAAATGTAATAATTCGTACAGCAATAGTAGCATCACTAAAATAACCCAGAGCTAAAAAATTATTTTTAAAATCTACAACCTCTACTAATTCTCCGTTAAAAGGAGCTTCACCAGTATCGCTAATAATTCTATTTATTGCACCAGAAAATACCCAAGGATGTTTTCTTTCTAATGATTTTTCTTTGTTTTTACTAAGTACTATCGTTTTTATTTCCATTTTGCAAAGAAAAGAAAAGCTTTAGAGATAAAGCTTATAATCTGAGTGCGATATAAAGTTTATTGTTAAGATTTAATAATACAAACCTGAGTTCGATATAAGATTTATTGATAAGATTAAATAAATATGTGAGGTTCGACTTATAATTTTAGATAACTAGCGGGCTAGTTACCTAAAATTTAAGGAAGAAAATTATATTATTTTAAAATGGGCTAACACTGGAAAATGATCTGATTTACCTTTTTTATAAACCCTAGAAAATGTGCAATTAAATCGGTTGTTAAATAAAATATGATCATATCTTCCTTTAAGAAAAATAAAACGCCAAGTTTTTGTTCTTTTATCAAATAGTGGTAAAGCATTTTTAAATTGGTGTTTGTTTTTGATCCAAGCTAAAGATTTTCCTTTGTCACTCTCATTAAAATCACCTAAAATAAGGGTAGGGTTGTTAGGAGGGATGCTGTCCATAAAATGTTGCAATTCTTTAACATGAATTTCTTCTGCTTTAAAAAATGCATTCCAACCAATTAAGCCTTTGTTAGATAGGGGTGGCTTTAAATGTACATTTAGTAATTGAAGTGTGTTTTCTTCTTTTTTAATGGTAATTAATGCGGCTCTAAACCACCCAGCATAATTTTTTAAGTATTGTATTTTTACGATAGGGTATTTTGATAGGATGGCTAAGCCACCTGAAGCTTTAGAGTTTCTAAACTTAATGTGCTTGTATTTACTTTCTAACCCTTCTCTAATTAATTTTTCCCATTGGGTTGTTACTTCTTGTAAGCACATTATATCGGCATTAATCTCATCTAACACTGGTATAATTTTTTTATTGATTAATTTATAATTTACATTATATGTAAGTACGCTAATGTTGTTTGCTTTTGATGAAGTAAAAAGCAAAATAAACAGGATGGTAGAAAATAATTTCATGCTAGGCGGCTTACAATAATAAAGCCAAATAGGGTTTGTAGGTTTCAAATTTAGTTAAAACGATGCACTTTTTAGTTCTTAAAACAGCCTTAACTGCTCGCTAGGTCTTAAAAAAGCATTTAAGTTGTATTTTGGAATTTCTCTACCTTTTAAATGCTTATTTCTAGCAACTTTAAACATGTTTTTTATCATTAAGGCAGTTTCTCCATTTGTTTTCATTCTATTTTTTCCTTTACTATACAAGTTGCCATTGTTTATTTCTCTTATCTGATTAAGCACTTTGTTGGCTTTATTTGGGTAGGCATTTTTTATCCAGTTTTCAAAAATCGCTGCAATTTCTCCATTTAATCTAACCGTAGTGTAGCCAACAGCTAACGCACCTAAATCGGCAACTCTTTTTACTATAGCAGGTATTTCATGGCTGTTTAATCCTGGAATAATTGGAGCTGCCATTACTGTTGTAGGAATGTTATTTTTAGATAAAATGGCTAAGGTTTCTAACTTCTTTTCAATAGATGCAGTTCTTGGTTCTAAAGCGTTTCTTAACTTATTATCTAAAGAAGTAATGCTTAATCCTACATGAACCAAATTTTGATTGGCTAATTGCTTTAAAAGATCTAAATCTCTTTGTACTAAACCGTTTTTGGTTAAAATGCTTACTGGGTGCTGGTATTTTAAGCAGACTTCTAATAGTCTTCGTGTAATTTTTAATTTCCTTTCAATAGGTTGATAGCAATCTGTGTTTCCAGATAACATTATAGGACTCACTTTCCAGTTTTTATTGTTGAATTGTTTTTCTAAAAGCTCTGGAGCTTCGGGTTTGTATATTATTTTTCGTTCAAAATCTAAACCTGCACCATATCCCCAGTATTGGTGACTTTCGCGAGCATAACAATAAACACAACCATGTTCGCAGCCTTGGTAAGGGTTCATAGAATACATAAAAGGAACAACACTGCTTTTTACTTTGTTAACTATCTTTTTAGGATGTTCAGCAATGTATTGTGTTTTTGAGTTTTCTAAATTAGGAACATCAACACCTTCAATATGCGCTACCTTATATTCATTTTTTAAAAATTTGTTTTTAATTTTTATTTGAGCACCTCTTCCTTTTAATTCTTGTTTCATAGTTTATAAAATTATTCTCGATAAAGTTTTTTCTCAGTTTTAATTGTTTCATTCCATAGTTATATGGACTCAGAACGTGTCGGCAATAAAATCAAAAACCCATCGGATGAGCATTTTAATAGTGTTTTTTTAATAAAAATCAAATATAACTACAAATAATAGATATTTTGACTTATATTTGTAGTTATGGGAAAAATAGCAAAAAACATCAAACACTTAAGAAGCCTTAAGAGCTTAACACAAGAGCAGTTTTCAATTGAAATAGACATTTCTAAATCTAGAGTTGGATCTTATGAAGAAGGAAGGTCTGAGCCTCCAATTGATACCTTAATTCATTTATCAGATTATTTTAAAATTCCGATTGATGCTTTGGTGAAAAATGATTTAACTTTAGCAGAAGAGGATACATTTATTGATATTGGCAATCAACGAGTGTTGTTTCCTATGAGGGTTGATGAGCACAATGAAAATGTGATAGAGGTAGTTACCAAAGAAGCTTCGGCAGGTTATTTACAAGGCTATTCTGATACAGAATTTATTGCTGAGTTGCCCATTATGAGTTTAGATTTTTTACCTACAGGTAAACATCGGGCTTTTCCAATAAAAGGAGATTCTATGCATCCTTGGGTAAAAGATGGGGATGTGGTGGTTGCAGAATATATGGAAGATCCTAAAAATGTAAAAAACAATTTCTGTTATATTATATTAACCAAAAATGATGGTTTGGTTTATAAGCGAGTATTTACGAGTAAATTAGATGCCGGGTATTTAACACTTTCGTCTGATAACAAAGCTTACCAGCCCTATCAAATACATACTTCAGAAGTGATGGAAATATGGCAATTTAAATTGAATTTATGTATCGGACAATATGAGGAGGATGAGTTAAATCCAACCAATATTTTAAACTTAATGCGTAGTGTTGGTATTGAATTAAAAGATTTAAAAACGAGAGTTTCTAAGTTGGAGATTAATTAAGTGTAAAAGTCTATAAAGTTAAAAGTTAAAAAGTTTTTAAGTGTAGAAGACTTTTTAACTTTAAAAACTTTATACTTTCTAACTTGTTTTTTGTTAATAAATACCTTGAAAACCTTTATTAAGAAGCTAAAAGAGGAGCTTTTTTTATAACTATTTTTATGCTTCAAATTCACAGAATTAGAATATGGCTCAAGAACCAGTTTATAATGAAGATAATATACGATCGTTAGATTGGAAAGAGCATATCCGTATGCGTCCGGGTATGTATATAGGTAAACTTGGAGATGGTGCGGCTTATGATGATGGAATTTATATTTTACTAAAAGAGGTAATAGATAATTCTATTGATGAATATGCAATGGGACACGGAAAAACCATTGACATAAGCATTAGAGATAAGGTTGTAAAAGTACGAGATTACGGAAGAGGAATTCCTTTAGGAAAAGTGATCGATTGTGTTTCTAAAATGAATACAGGAGGAAAGTATGATAGTAAAGCTTTCCAAAAATCTGTAGGATTAAACGGGGTTGGTACAAAAGCGGTAAATGCTTTATCGAGTTATTTTAGAGTAGAGGCTGTTAGAGATGGGGAGCTTAAAAGAGCAGAGTTTGAAAGAGGGGATTTAACTATAGATTCAAAAATTGAAAAAACAACTTTAAGAAAAGGAACAAAAATGACTTTTGTTCCGGATGAAGAAGTTTTTAAACAGTTTAAATACAGAACACAACACGTTGAAAAACTATTGTGGAATTACGCTTTCTTAAATACAGGTTTAACCCTCAATTTTAATGGTGAAAAAATTCATTCGGAAGAAGGATTAAAAGATTTATTAAATCAAAATTTATCTAACGAACCACTTTACCCAATTATCCATTTAAAAGGTAATGATATTGAGGTAGCAATTACACATACTCAAGCTTATGGCGAAGAATATTACTCTTTTGTAAACGGACAATATACACCGCAAGGAGGAACGCACCAAACAGAATTTAGAACAGCCATTGTAAAAACCATTAGAGAGTTTTATAATAAGGATTATGATGCTGCAGATATTCGTTCTTCTGTTGTTGCAGCAATTAGTGTGAGGGTAATGGAGCCCGTTTTTGAATCTCAAACAAAAACCAAGTTAGGTTCTACTGAGGTTGGTCCTGATGGACCTTCTATGCGTGCTTTTGTTACCGATTTCTTAAAAAGAGAATTAGATAATTACTTACATAAAAATGCT
Source organism: Vicingaceae bacterium (assembly GCA_049608005.1). GTDB lineage: Bacteria > Bacteroidota > Bacteroidia > Flavobacteriales_E > Vicingaceae. Next base: position 33,331 of record JBMYXB010000003.1, on the reverse strand, counting down.
GCTGCTGCCGAAGCTTTGCAGCGTAAAATTATGCTGTCTGAACGGGAACGTAAGGACATGGCTGGAATTAAAAAAATTGCCAGAAAAAGAGCAAAAGACGCAGCTTTACACAATAAAAAATTAAGAGATTGTAGAATCCATTTTAATGATGCGAAAGAAAATGATAGAAAGCCAGAAACAATGCTTTTTATTACTGAGGGAGATTCTGCATCAGGTTCTATTACAAAATCAAGAGATGTAAACACCCAAGCAGTATTTAGTTTGAAGGGGAAGCCTTTAAATTGTTATGGTTTAACCAAGAAAATTGTTTACGAAAACGAAGAGTTTAACTTGTTGCAAGCAGCCCTTAATATTGAAGAAGGGATTGGAGATTTAAGGTACAATAAAATTATTATTGCAACAGATGCAGATGTGGATGGGATGCACATTAGGTTATTGTTGATTACTTTCTTTTTGCAGTTTTTTCCAGATGTAATTAAAGGTGGGCACCTACAAGTGTTAGAAACACCATTGTTTAGAGTTAGAGATAAATCGAAAACGATTTATTGTTATTCTGATCAAGAAAGAAAAGATGCTATAGAAGAACTAAAAGGAAAGCCAGAAATTACTCGATTTAAAGGGTTGGGAGAGATTTCACCAAATGAGTTTAAACATTTTATTGGAGAAAATATTCGGTTAGAACCAGTGGTAATTGGGCCAGAAACTCCAATTCAAAAGCTATTGGATTTTTATATGGGAAAGAATACACCTGATAGGCAAAAGTTTATCATTGAAAATCTAAAAATTGAAAAAGACATTGAAGAAGAAAAAGAGGAGGGGGTTGTTGTAGAGTGATGGTTGTACTTAGGATTTTCCTTCTAAAAAGAGCGGGATTATAGTTGTAAGCCAATACTGTTTGAAGAGCGAAGTGATAGTTGTAATATAAGATATTAAAAATATTGAAGGCTAAGTTTAAAAAGAATGAAGAGTATATTGTTTATAATGATGTTTTTACTTGGGTGTTCTTCTTATGCTCAAAATGTAGAGAATTTATTAGATTTTGTATCTACAAAAAAACAAGATCAAATTAATACAATTGACCAAGCAGCACTTGCTTATAAGCATGGTAATTTTAAATACGGAATTAAGCTGTTAAAGAAAAAAATAAAAAAAAGTGGAGTGTTTTATGATGCATTTTTATTTATAGGGTATGGAGAGCGGTCTATGAAAAACAATAATAAAGCACTGGAATACTATAACAAATCTATTATTTTAGGACCTAAAATTCCTATAGGATACTTTTTAAGGGGTAATGTTTTTTTGGAAATGGAAAAGTACAGGTTAGCCTTAAAAGATTATAAAAGATGCATAAAGTTAGATTCACTTTTTTATCCGGCCTATAACAATTTGGCACTAACTAAAGTTTTTAATCAAGGAGAGTCAGACATACATCAACGCGATTTTAAGATGGCTAAAAATGAGTTAGAAATATTACTCAATTGCAATGAAGATATGGAAGGCATTGAGAGTATTTATTTTAATTTAGGTTTAATTCACTTACAACTAAACCAATATTATGATGCTATGTGTTTTTTTAATAAAGCAGAGAGTTCAGAAAAACTAACAAATAAGGCTAACTATTATAAAGCAGTAACTAAATTTAATATAAAATTATACTCCAGTGCAGCAACTGATTTTAAAAAATCTTTATCAAACAATTACCGGTCAGAAGAATGCGAAAAGTATCTTTCATTAATAAGGTTAATAACACAGCGTAATAAATGAGCGAAGAAGAAAACATAGAAAGAGATGATGAGTTTGATAATGAAAGCTCTGAGGATGGTAACTTAGAAAATGTTATTCAGATTTCTGGAATGTACGAGGAGTGGTTTTTGGATTATGCCTCTTATGTAATCTTAGAAAGGGCTGTTCCCCATTTAAATGATGGGTTAAAACCTGTACAGCGAAGAATTTTACATTCTATGAAAGAAATGGATGATGGGCGTTACAATAAGGTGGCCAACATTATCGGAAATACAATGAAGTATCATCCGCACGGAGATGCTTCTATTGGAGATGCCTTGGTTCAAATTGGACAAAAAGATTTATTAGTAGATTGCCAAGGAAACTGGGGGAATATTTATACAGGAGATAGGGCAGCTGCACCAAGATATATTGAAGCTCGCTTAACCAAATTTGCCTCTGAGGTAGTTTTTAACCCTAAAACTACAGAATGGTTAACTTCTTATGATGGGAGAAATAAAGAGCCAGAAACTTTACCAGTTAAATTTCCTTTGTTATTGACACAGGGTGTTGAGGGTATTGCTGTAGGATTGGCTTGTAAAATATTGCCACACAACTTTTGTGAGTTAATAGATGGCTCTGTCAAAATATTACGTGGAACAAAAAAAGTGACGATTTATCCTGATTTTTTAACAGGAGGTATGGCGGATATGTCTGCTTATAACGATGGTTTAAGAGGGGGGAAGATAAAAGTTAGGGCTCGTATTGGGCAAGAAGATAAAAAAACGCTTAAAATAACTGAAATACCTTTCGGATCTACAACAGATAAGTTGATAGATTCGATTTTAAAAGCAAATGCTAAAGGTAAAATTAAGGTAAGAAAAGTTGAGGATAATACTGCGGAGCATGTTGAAATACTAATTCATTTGCCAGCTGGAGTTTCTCCAGATAAAATGATAGATGCGCTGTATGCTTTTACAGATTGTGAGGTGTCTATTTCTCCTAACGCAGGGGTAATTGAAGATGATACACCTAAATTTATTGGTGTAGCTGAAATGCTTAGAATTTCTACTGAACGAACAAAGGCTCTATTGAAATTAGAGTTGGAAATTCGTAAAAGAGAATTAGAAGAGCAATGGCATTTTTCTTCTTTAGAAAAAATATTTATCGAGAACAAAATCTATGTTAAATTACATGGCTTGGGGTATGATGAAGCAATTGATTTAACTAAAGAGTTGCTAAAACCTTTAACTAAACATTTATTAAGAGCAGTAACAGAAGATGATGTAAAGCGTTTGCTAGAAATTAAGATGCGAAGAATCACTAAGCATGATTCTGAAAAAGCTGAAGAAAAGTTATTATCCTTAGAAGATGAGATTGCAAAAGTGAAATTTAACCTTGAAAATTTGGTTGATTTTGCAGTTGATTATTTTAAAGAATTAAAAAGAAAATACGGAGAAGGGCGTGAGCGTAAAACAGAAATAAGATCTTTTGAAAGTATTGATGCATCGAAAGTTGCGGTAAGTAATGTAAAGCTTTACGCTAACTATGAAGAAGGTTTTGTTGGGAGTGGTTTAAAGCGTTCTGATTCAGAATTTATTGCAGATTGTTCTGATATTGATAGTGTAATTGTATTTAGAAAGGATGGTGTAATGATGGTTTCTAAAATTTCATCAAAAGCATTTTTCGGAAAAGGAATTATCCATGTAGGAGTTTGGAAAAAAGGAGATAAACGAACAACTTATAATGCAATTTATCAGGATGGAAAAACTGGTCCTGCGATGATGAAACGTTTTGCGGTAACCTCTATTACGAGAGATAAAGAGTATCCAATAACCAAAGGAACGCCAGGTTCTAAAGTGTTATGGTTTTCTGCTAACCCTAATGGTGAAGCAGAAGTGTTATCTATAAAATTAAAACCTGCAGCAAAAGTTCGTAAAATGAAATTTGATCTTGACTTTGCTGAATTAGCGATTAAAGGAAGGGGAGCTGGAGGAAATAGGGTAACCAAGTTTCCTATTGCTAAAATTGAATTAAAAGAGGCAGGAGTTTCTACTTTGGCAGCTCGTAAAATTTGGTTTGATGATACAGTACAACGATTAAATTCGGACGAAAGAGGAGAGTTCTTAGGAAGTTTTAAAGCTAAAGATAAAATTTTAACCATTATGCAAAGTGGTGAATATCAGTTGCTAGGATTCGATTTGTTTACCAAATTTGAGGAAGACATGGTTGTGTTGGAAAAATGGAATCCAGAAAAGCCAGTTTCTGCAGTTTATTTTGATGGAGACAAGAAAGAATATTTTGTTAAAAGGTTTTTGGTAGAACCTACAGATAAAAAGGTTTCTTTTATTACTGAGCACGAAAATTCTCAATTAGAAATTGTTTCTACCGATTGGTTGCCTCAAATTGAAACCACTTTTTCTAAAGTAAAAGGAAAGCAAAAAGATAACGAAATAGTGACGTTAGAAGAGTTTATTGCCGTTAAAGGGATTAAAGCTATTGGAAATAGATTAACAACACATAAGGTTAAAAATATTGATTTACTAGAGCCATTACCTTATGAAGAACCGGAGGTAGTAGGAGAGCTAGATAAGGATGGTAATGATGAAGGAGGTGATCAGGAATTGAATGATGCAGCAGAAGTTGTAAGCAAATCGGTTGAAAACAATAATGAAGCAGTAGAAACGGAAAATGTTTCTGCACCTCCAAAACTAGCACCTAAATTTAAAAAGAAGGAGGAGCAAATAGAAACAAAAACTGTTGCAAAAGTAGAGGGAGGAGAAAAAGAAAAGGTAGATGGTGATAAAACAGAGAAAGATGTAGAAGAGCAACCAAAACCTAGATTTAAGAGAAAATCACCCATTAAAGATGCTGATAGTGATGACCAAATGACTTTGTTTTAGATGAGTTTATCGATTACATTAATTATCATAATTATTACTGTTGCAACTTCTTTAACAGCTAATGGTAAACCAGAACTTTACAGTAAGTTATTGTTTAATCCTTATCAGGTTTACCACAGAAAAGAATGGTATAGAGTTTTTAGTCATGCACTGATTCATGATAATAACAATATATTTCATTTAGGATTTAACATGTATGTGTTGTATTCTTTCGGAAATATAGCAGAAGCAATTCTAATTAATAATTTAGGTGGATTAGGAATAGCTTATTATTTGATTATTTATATCGGAGGAATTGCAGCAGCATCAGTACCATCCTTGTTAAAACATAAAGATAATTACAGTTATAATTCAGTTGGTGCTTCTGGGGCAGTTGCAGCAGTGTTGTTTACTACCATTGCGTTTATGCCTTTTACTGGCGGAATAGGGATTATGTTTATTCCGTTAGATATTCCTCCTTTGGTTTTTGGATTTTTATACATTGCGTACGAAATATATATGGGTAAGAGAGGAGGTACTAATATTGCTCATGATGCTCATATAGGAGGTGCTATATTTGGATTTTTATTTGCTTTAATTTTTGTTCCCAATGCTTTTACCAACTTTATATCAGAAATTTTAGATCTTTTTATCGAGTAACAAATTAATGTATGAAAAAAGTAGTTTTTTTAGATAGGGATGGTGTAATTAATATAGAGCCAGGGCATTATACTTATGAGGTGGAAAAATTTAAAATTGTTCCTGGCTTATTTGATGCACTAAAAATATTACAAGAAAAAGGCTTTCAGTTTATTGTAATTACCAATCAGGGAGGTATTTCTAAAGGAGTTTATAACCATAATGATGTAATTTCCGTACACAACTATATGCAAACTCAATTTAAAGCAGCAGATATAGAAATTTTAGATGTTTATTATTGTCCGCATCATTCCATTAATGAAAAATGTATTTGCCGTAAACCTAATTCTTTAATGCTAGAAAAAGCGATGGCTAGATATAATATTGATCAATCTAAAGCTTATTTTGTTGGAGATAACGTAACAGATATGGGGGCTGCAAAAGCTGCTGGAATAAAAGGAATAAAAATAAATGCAAATGATCCGTTAGCTCAATATTTAAATCAAATAATATGAGTAGTCAACTATATATTAATTACGATGGGTTTTTGTATAAACAAGATGAATCTGTTTTAAAAACAAGCAATAGAGCCTTTAAGTATGGTGATGCTTTATTTGAAACAATAAGGATTAAAAACGGTAAGCCAATTTACATTGAAGACCATTTTAAGCGATTAAAACAAGGAATGCAAATGCTTAAATTCCATACTGGTTCGTTGTCTTTTAGCGATTTGAAAGGTCAAATAGTTAAACTGATTGAAAAAAATCAAATTAAAAAAGGGGGCAAAGTTAGGTTAACTGTATTTAGAACAGGAGAAGGGTTATATGCTCCAGAAAATGCTGGTAAATCGTATGTGATTGAAGCAGAACGTATTGATTATAATGATTTTGTGTTAAATGAAAAAGGACTTTCGGTAGATATTTATAATGATTTAAAACGCAATAGAAATTTTTTATCGAAAATTAAAACAACTAATAATATTCCCCATGTTTTGGCGGGCATTTATAAAAACGAAAATAAATTAGATGATTGTCTTGTTTTAAACGATCAAGGGAGAGTTGCAGAAGCTTTAAGTTCTAACATATTTTTGTATAAAAATAACAACCTCTATACACCATCAATAGATGAAGGATGTATGGATGGTGTAATGAGAAAGCAGGTGCTTAAAATTGCAAAAGAAATGAATATTAATGTGTTTGAAGGAATGGTTAATGGAAGTATGCTTTTGCAGGCTGATGAATTGTTTTTAACCAATGCAGTAACTGGAATAAGATGGGCAGCATCCTATAAAGAAAAAAGATATATTAATAAAGCAGCAAAAGAAATTTTAGAGCAGCTTAACAAATCAACGCTTACCTAATAAAATTCTAAAAGAAATTAGCGGTAATGCTACAGGTATTTCAGTGTTGTTAGAGCTAGGATTGTTAAATCCTAAAGGCATTAAGCCAAAATTTAATGCAATACGATCTCCAACTACTAGTTTAACACCAAAGGCACCAGTAAATATCTGGTAGTTAATAAAATACATTCCTTCTGCCATAAAATATAGTTTGTTGCTAATTTGTTTTTGAAAACCAACATAAATATTGTTTAAAAAGAGTTCTTTATCTCCACTACCAGTAATATCAAAAGTGCCTTTTAAATAATACATACCAACACCAACGGTTAGGTTATCTTGTTGATCTCCTAAAGTACACATTGCCTGCCCTCCACCAATGTAAATATTGGTATCTCTATCACTATAATGGTTGGGGTCTGATGGTTGAAAAAGTATAACTCCACCAGAAACTGAAGCCCCTAATTTAACATTGTTGCTAATGTTAATTTGTTGTTTAATGGCAGCAGTTGCTGTTCCGAATAAAGAAATATTAACAGAAGCCATTGTGTTATTGGTAATTCCGTAACTACCTTTCATAAATACAGCGTCTGTACCAGATAGTCTTATTTGCTTTTTTTTTAGCGTGTTTGCTGTAGAATTAAGAAAATAAGAAGTGTTATCGGGGTTTGGAATTTTTGTGTGTTTAGAGTGTTCTAGTTCCGTTTTTTTTGGTTTTTTGTTAGGGTTACTTATCACATAATCATCTTGGGCAAAACAATTTAACACTATTAAAAGGCTACTTAGTAAAAAAGTAAGGTGTTTTAACATTAAATTTTAGTTAAGGCTAGGGTTTTCGGGGAAATTTGATAACACGGCATGTTTTTCACTTATTTTTTGTAGTGTATTATGCCACAAGTCAGTTTCGTTTAAATCTTTTAAATGATTGGTCTGTATGTTAGAAATTAACCACGATTCTTCTTTTAGCTCATCAGTTAGCTGTTGGTGGTCCCATCCAGAATAACCCAAGAAAAATTTTATTTCATCTGGAAATATTTCATTGTTTTTAATCATATTTTTTAATTGATTAAAATTACCAGACCAATAAAGATTGTCAGAGATTTTTATACTTTCATCAATATGATCTCCCTGAGTATGCAAATAAAATAAATTATCAGTTTGTACAGGTCCTCCCATAAAAACTGGAGCATCAAATGTTGGAAAATCTTTTATTAAATCATTTAGTTTTACATCAATTTTTTTATTGAGGATAAAACCAAAAGCTCCATTATTATCATACCCAGTAAGAAGAACAACAGTCCTTTTAAAGTATGGATCATCCATAAAAGGTTCAGCAATAAGTAGCCTGCCAGATTTAGGCTTTAAGGTGTTTAGCTCTGTTATTTTATAATCTAAAGGGTTTACCATAATTTGATAAAATAAATCTACATAAAAAATATTAAATAATTACGATCTGCTCAATTATCCTGATAAGAACAATCAAATGACTAAATTTGTTAAAACCTAATTTTGGCATAAACCTGAATTCTAAATTGGGTTTAAAGAAAAATAGTTACTATTATGAATGAAGATTTAGCAAATTACATCAACGAGGTTAGAAGAGACTTTTCAGGAAAACCACTTAATGAAGATTCTGTACTTAAAAACCCTTTAAATCAATTTAATAGTTGGTTTGAAGAGGCTGTAAATGCACAAATATTAGATCCTTATGCCATGTCGCTAACTACGGTAAATGCTATTGGTCAGCCGTCTAATAGGATTGTTTATATGAGAGATATTACGGATTATGGGTTTATTTTTTACACCAATTACAACAGTACTAAAGGAAAAGATTTGTCAACTAATAATAAAGTGGCTTTAAATTTTTTTTGGGGAGAGTTAGAACGCCAAATTCGTATAGAAGGAGAAGTGGAAAAAGTAACAGCAGAGGTTTCGGATAATTATTTTGCTAAAAGACCTAGGGAAAGCCAGGTAGGGGCATGGGCATCTAACCAAAGCGAAGAAATAGAGAGTAGGTTAACCTTAGAAGAAAAAATAGCGTTTTATACCACAAAATTTAAAGGTATTGAAATTCCACGACCAGCACATTGGGGTGGTTATATTGTAAATCCTAAAATGATTGAGTTTTGGCAGGGCAGACCAAGTAGGCTGCATGATAGAATTGTTTATACAAAAAATGGTGTGGATTGGAGGCAGACGAGAGTATCTCCTTAAGTTTTAAAGTACTCCTTTATCAACTAAAATTTTAGCTTTTAAAACACCTGCTACGGTTAAACTATCAGTTATCTTGCCGCTCATAACCATCTCGTAAGCAGTGCTTAACGGAACTTTTTTAATTTGTAAAACTTCGCAATCTTCAGGATCAGCATTAAAAAAACTTAAATCTTTAGCAACGTATATAACACCTTCTTCATCAGATACAGAATTGCTCAAATGCATGTCCATTATCTTTTCCCAAGAGCTGGCTTTAATACCAAGTTCTTCAAGTAATTCTCTTTTGGCAGATGTTAGCACATTTTCATTTTTAATGCCTCCACCTTCGCAAATTTCCCAACTGTATTGGTTTAAAGGGTATCTATATTGCCCAACTAACCAAGTATTGTAATTTTCATCTAAAGGAATAATGCCTATGGCTATGTTTTTAAAATGTACCACACCATAAATACCATCTCCATCAGCAGCATTAATGGTTTTATGTTCGGTTATTTTAATCCAAGGATTATCGTATTTAACCTCACTGTTTAAAGTTTTCCAAGGGTTTTTTGTTTCGTCAAACATTAACTAAATACTCTTTTTAAAATATCTGTTACTCTTGCCATAGGATCTTTTCTAATCATTTTTTCTTCTTTTTCTAACATTAAAAATAAACCATCCATAGCTTTTGTTGTAATGTAATCTTCTAAGTCTGGATTTTGTTTATTTACAAAAGGAATTTTATTGTAAGTATTAATTACAGGATTCCAAAACTTAGTTACTTCAACTTTTTGTATGGCATTTTTAACAACAGGGTTAAATTTTATTTTTAATTGTGCAGAAGTTTTATTTTTTAAGTAGTTGGTTGCGGCATTATCACCACCTCTTAAAATGGTAAAGCCATCACTAATACTCATGTTTTTAATGGCATTAATAAAGATAGGAGCAGCTTCTTTAGAGGCAGTTTCAGCAGATCTATTTAAAGTCATTACAAACTTATCTACTTGGCTTTTCATCCCTAAATCTTCTATTTTTTCTTTCACTTTTATAGCTTCTGGCGGAAAAGGAATAAATATTTCAGGATTTTTATAAAAACCATCTAGTTTAGATGTTAAAGAGGTAGAATTGTTTGTGCCTACAGATAAGGCTTCCTTTAAGCCTTTAATAACTTCAATATTTGTAAGTGGAGCTGGTCCAGATGCTGTTTCTAAACTTTTGCTCGCTTCATTTAAAACTGTTGTCATTTCAGAACAACTTAATAAAACAATTGATAAACCTGTAATAAGTGCTATTTTTTTCATTTTGGATGAATGTTTAAATGTTGCTTCAAAAATAAGAAATTCAAACAATCATCTTTCAGTCGCATCATAAAATAAAAGTTTACTTTTTAAGATTTAATATATTTTGTTTCTTAAATAAATAATTTCGTAGTATTAATTTTGAAAAATGAATTTAGATATAATTTCAATAGGAGATGAATTGTTAATTGGACAAACGTTAAACACCAATGCTTTTTGGATTGCAAAAAAGTTAAATAGTATTGGGTTTTCAATTAGAGAGCAGGTAACAATAGCAGATAATGAAAATGTTATTTTAAATGCTTTAGAGAGCTCTTTACAGGGTGCTGATGTTGTGTTAATTACAGGAGGATTAGGGCCAACCAATGATGATTTAACCATGCCTACATTAAATAAATACTTTGGAGGTAGTTTGGTTAAAGATGAAAAAGTATATCAACATGTTAAACAATTGGTTACAAGTAGAGGTTTTGTGATGAATGAAAGCAATGAAAACCAAGCAATTGTTCCAGATAATTGTACTGTTATTCATAATGCTAACGGAACTGCTCCAGCTTTGTGGTTTGAAAAAGAAGGGAAGGTTGTAGTAGCTATGCCAGGCGTGCCTTACGAAACAAAACATATTATAACGGAAGAAGTAATACCTAAGTTAAGAAAACAGTTTGATTTACCAGAGATAATAAACCAAATGGTTTATACACAAGGATTGCCAGAATCTATGTTAGCAGAACAACTTAAAGACTGGGAAGAAAATTTACCTGAAACAATTAAGTTAGCTTATTTGCCATCGCCAGGAAGAGTAAAACTAAGGTTGAGTTCTAAAGGGAAAAATAGAGCAACATTACAAAATGCAATTAATATTGAAGTAGAAAAACTAACTCAAATTATACCGAATTACATTTATTCTGAAGAAAACGAAGATTTGGCAGAATTAATTGGTACAGTTTTAAGAAAAAATAGCCAAACACTTTCTACAGCTGAGAGTTGTACTGGGGGCTATATTTCTCATTTAATAACAAGAATTGCAGGTAGCTCAGATTATTACAAAGGTTCTGTAATTGCTTATGATAATGAGGTTAAGATAGCCGAATTAAATGTAAATAAAGAAGATATAGAGATTGCAGGAGCAGTAAGTCAAAAAGTGGTAGAACAAATGGTTTTTGGAGTGCAACAAAAATTAAAAACTGATTTTGCTATTGCAACTTCTGGTATTGCTGGCCCAACAGGAGGTTCTGATGAAAAACCTGTAGGAACCGTTTGGATTGCTATTGCTACGCCAAACAAGGTAATATCTAAAAAATATGTTTTTGGCAAGCAACGCGATGTTAATATTGAAAGAGCAGCAATTACTGCTTTAGGTTTATTAAGGAGAGAGATTTAAAATGTTTTAGACCTTTAGAAATTAATTAGGTTAATTATTCAAGAATAATAATCTTTCTTAGTGCAATAAGAATAATTATAAAAACAGAATAAGCAATAAAAAAAGGTAATATGTAGTTGATACAACCAAATACTAACATTGCTCCAATAATTAATAACTGAAACCCTAATCCATAAATAGAAACAAAAGTCATAAACCAATTTGGAAAATTCTTTTTTGTTTTGGCAGCCCCATCTATCGCTAAAAGTATTTTATCAAACCCTCCATAAAAAATGGTGTAAGCAATAAATAAAATGTTTACCATTTGTTGGTTTTCACCATGTAATGCTTTTGGGAAAGAATTTTCTTCAACTCTACTAGTGGTGTCACTTCCGGCTAAGTTGTTACGTAATATGGTATAATAATAATTAAAAACAGTGCCTTGTAATTGCATCGCAAAAAACGCAAGTAAAAAGATCCATAAAGGAGTTTTGCTAATCTGATATATAATAAAAAGGATGCAGAAATTTAGGATCAAATCAAATACAGAATCTAAATACCTGCCAATGTAAGATGGTTTTTTTCTTAATCGAGCTAATTCGCCATCAGCAGCATCAATAATAGATTTTAAAATAAGAAAAATAGCAGCTAAAATATATTGCTGTTGCAAGATAAAGTAGATGGCTGCTAATCCAGCTAAAGTAAATAAAAAGGTAACATGAATTGGTGTAAAAGGTGTGTTTACTAATTTTTTCGCAAATAATTTTGCAGGAAATCTACCATAATCTGAGAGATCTAAAAATTTATTTTTTTTAGCTAGTTTAGACATTAGTATTTTAGCCCCTTTATGTAATTTACAGAATTAGGCCCTTCATTAAATAAGATGTCTAAAATGCTTAAGTTGGGCGTAAAACCATTACGCTCTCCAAATACTTGGATGTAAGGTGTAAATTTTAAAAGGGTTTCTTTTTTAGGAGAAAATGAGTTTCTAAAATCCATTTCTTTACTAACATCTTCCTGGTAAGTGCTAGCCATTTCAATATTGGTTTCTATATCTAAAAGTTCAATTAATTTAAGGTTTAAACTAATGTTAAAATCAATTAGTTTTTCATATTTTTTTTCATGATAAAAAGGATGGAATTCATCCTCATAATATTCAAAATAAGGAGAGCTTCTGTAAGCAGATTCTAAAGATTTCCAATGTATTTTTCGCCAATCTTCATCGTAAGCAATTAGCATATTTTTAGTGCGTTTTTTTTGCCTCGATTTTACTAGCGGAATAGTTAAGTTTTGAACACCGTTAGGACTTAAAATACAACATCTATTTCTGTAAGTTTGTTTTACAAAATTTTCGTTAACATCAATAATAGCTTTTTTATTATTAATTATATGAAAGTAATACTCAATTGGAGCAAGGTATTGGCAAGAAAAAACAGGTGTTAAACTCATTGTTTAATAGCTTTATAATTCATACAATATTACAAAATTTAAAAAGTTTAAAACTTAATTAAGTTGAGATTACGCTGTTAATTAAAATATTTTATTTTGGCAAGGTTCGTGTTTCATATTTTCGATATTTGTGTTGTAAAAAATTAAAAAATGAAAATAAAATTTACTTGGTTAATATTTCTGTATTTACTACCTGTTGTTATTTTTTCTCAAGATAAAGCAGCCGACAAATTATCATTATCAGGTACCGTTACCGAATATTTTAGTGATGATCCTATGTCTGGGGTTAGTGTAAAGTTATCTGTTAATGGTAGTTATGCCAACAATATGGCTACTGATGCAAAAGGGGGGTATGTATTTTATTTAGATTTTGATAAAGAATACACGGTGCAATATGAAAAGGCTGGGTTTGTTCAGAAAAAAATATTGATTAACACTAGTAATGTGCCACTTAAAAGCCAAAGTTCTATCGCTAGTTTGTATGTTGATATGACTATTTTTAAAAAGAATCAAGCATTTAATGTCGATTTTTTAAGCCAACCAATAGGTAAAGCTGAGTACAGTTCTGCAAAAAATGAAATTGTTTGGAATATGACTTATACAGAGCCTATTGCTCAAAAATTAAATACGATACTTACTAAATTTAAAGACGAAAAAGCAGCGAAAGAAGCAGCAGAACAACAAAAAAAGAAGGCTTATGCAAATGCAATAAAGGCTGCTGATAAAGCATTTTTTAAACAAGATTTTGAAACTGCTAAAACTAAATATGAAGAAGCATTAAGCATAGATGCTACTAAATCTGAACCAAAAGATAAATTAGAACTGATGGCAAAAGCCATTCTTAAAAAAGAAGAGGCAGATCGATTAAAAAAGGAAGAGGAAGAAAGAGCTGCAGCAGAAGAAAAAGCTAAAGCTGAAGCTGAAGCAGCTGCAAAAAAAGCAGAAGAAGAGCGTTTAGCCAAAGAAAAGGCAGAGGCAGCAGCAAAAAAAGCAGCCGAAGCTGAGGCTAAAGCTAAAGCTGAAGCTGAAGCAGCTGCAAAAAAAACAGAAGAAGAGCGATTGGCTAAGGAAAAAGCAGAGGCAGAGGCGGCAGCAGCTAAAAAGCAAGAAGAAGAAGCTAAAGCTGAAGCTGAAGCAGCAGCCAAAAAAGCTGAAGAAGAACGTTTAGCTAAAGCTAAAGCTGAAGAAGAGGCTAAAAAAGCAGCAGCGGCAGAAGCTAAAGCCAAAGCAGAAAAAGAAGCAGCAGCCCAAAAAGCTGAAGCGGAACGTTTAGCCAAAGAAAAAGCTGCGGCAGAAGTTAAAGCACAAGAGGCAGCAGAAAAGTTAGCAGCTGAAAAAGCAGAACTTAAAGCTAAGATAGAAGAAGAGAAGAGGATTGCCAAAGAAAAAGCCGCTGCAGAATTAAAAGCGATAAAAGAAGCAGAGGCAGCAGCAATAGCTAAGGCTGAATTAGAAGCAAAAAAAGAAAAGGAAGAGCGTTTAGCTAAAGCAAAAGCCGAAGCAGAGATTAAGGCTAAGATTGAAGCGGAAGCACAAGCTAGAGCAGAAAAGGAATTGGCTAAAGCTAAAGCTGAAGAGGAGAGGATTGCCAAAGAAAAAGCTAAAGCTGAAGCTAAAAAGCAAGCAGAAATGGAGGCTTTAGCTAAAAAAGAAGCGGCAGAAAAAGCAATGGCAGAAAAAGAATTAGCTAAACAAAATGAACTTGCAGCAAAATTAGCTAAGAATGAGGCTGAAAAAGAAGCAAAACTAAAAGCAGTAGCAGAAGCTGCAGCAAAAAAAGAAGCAGATGTGCTAGCTAAATTAGAAGAAAAAGAGCGATTGGCTAAAGAAAAAGCCGAAGTAGAAGCTAAAAGGGCAGCAGCAGCAGCAGAAAAAGCTAAAACTCAAAAAGAGGCAGCAGAGAAAAAAGCAGTACAAAAAAAATTAGCTAAAGAAAAAGCAGCGGCAGAACTTATTGCTAAAAAAGAAGCTGAGGCTAAGGCTAAAGCAGAAAAAGAATTTGAAAAAGCGAAAGAGAAAGAAGCAAAATTGGCTAAAGAAAAAGCCAAAGAAGAAGAAAAATTAAAAGCAGAAGCTGAGGCAAAAGCAACTAAAGAGTTAGCTATTGCAACAGCAAAAGAGGAAAAAGAGCGGTTGGCTAAAGAAAAAGCAGCAGCTAAAATAAAAGAAAAGGCAGCGGCAGCAGCTCAAGCATTGGCAAACAAATTAGCTAAAGAAAAAGAGAAGGAAGCGAACAGGTTGATTAAAGAAAAAGCTCAAGCAGAGGCATTAGCCAGAAAAGAAGCTGAGGCAATTGCTCAAAAAGAGGCTGACTTAGCTAAGGTTTTAGAAAAAACGGAAAAATTAGCTAAAGAAAAAGCAGCAGCAACAGCAGCCAAAAATGCTACAGCCGAAAAAGCAGCGTTAAAGGTTGAAGCTAAGGCTAAATTAAAACAAGAAGAGGAACGATTAGCTAAAGAAAAAGCTGCTCTTGAAAACAAAAAAGCAGAAGAAGAGCTTATTGCTAATCAAAAGAAAATAGAAGCTGAACAAACTCGTTTAGAAAACGAATATAAGGCTGAAGAAGTTGCGGAAACTAAGGCTGTTACAGTAAAGAAAAAGGAAGAGAACTTATCAAATAAAAATTCTTCAGGATTTAATTTAAAATCATCTTCTAAAACAGCTAACAAAAAGAAAAAAGGAAAATTATCAAAAACCGCTAAAAAATTTAGTGGTGGTAAAAAAATGAAATTTTAAGGAAATAGGAAAGAGGTTAAATAATAAGTTGGTTTTAATTGATTTAGGGGTAAGTGTCTTGTAATTATTAATTTAGAAGTAGTTATATCAAGCTAAAGTTTAAAATGAAGTTGCTTCTAAATTGTTAAGTTCAATTTTTATATCTTTTAAAATATTAGGCATTGCTTTAGCTATAATAGAGGCGTAATCCTTTATTTCATTTAATAATTTGGTGTCAATAGCAATTTCGTTACAAAGCTCTCCTAAACCGCTTAATCCTAAAAGATAAAGGTTGGGTTTCATTCTGTGAGTTAAAGATTTTAAAACTTTTTCATCATCAGATGCTAATGCATTTAATAAACTTTTTTCATCTTCGGATAAAGTTTCGTGTAATAAATGCAAGGTAGAAACAATTAACTTTGGGTTGTTGTTGGTAAATTCTCGTAAGGTTTTAATGTTAAAATTTTCTAAGTTATGAGCTTCTAATGTTACGAGTTTTTCTTCTTTTACAGTCATTTTTTTTATCATACTTAACAACTGGTTTGGTTGAAAAGGTTTGGATAAATAATTATCAGCACCAGCCGAAATACATTTTTTTTGTTCCCCTTCGGTTGCATGGGCTGTTAATGCTAGTATAGGAATAGCTCTTTTCTTAATTTTTTTATGCAATCTAATTTCGTGCATTGCTTCATAGCCATCTTTAATAGGCATCTGCATGTCCATCAATATTAGGTCGTAATCGTTTTTTAACCATTTTTTAATGGCATCATCTCCGTTTGATACGGTTTCAACGTTAATTTTTTTACTTTCTAATAAGTCGTTTATTAATAATTGATTTATTGAATTATCTTCTGCTAACAAAACTTTTAAACCAGATAGGCTGGTGTAATCTTTAATTTTTTTCTGATGATTTTCAATTACATCATTTTCCTGATTAGGAGTTTGGAATTTAAGTTTTACAGAAAATTTAGAGCCTTTATTTTCTTTGCTTTCAACATCTATAATACCTCCCTGCAATTCAACTAACCTTTTAACAATCGTTAAACCAAGCCCTGTACCACCAAACTTTCTTGTTGTGTTTTCTTTTGCTTGGGTAAAAACATCAAAAATTTTAAGTTGACTTTCTTTTGAAATACCGATTCCTGTATCAATTATTGAAATGTCTAAATATGTGCTGCTTAAAGCATGATTAATTTTTTTAATCTGAACAACCACTTTGCCTTTATTGGTAAATTTTATGGCATTATTAATAAGGTTGTATAGTATTTGATTTAACCGAATACTATCGCCAATTAAGTATTCTGGTATGGATTTATCAATGAAAGACTCTAGGTCAATGCCTTTTTCTGCTGCTTTTGCTTCAAAAACATCTACAACGGAAGAAATTAAATCTACTAGTTTGAATTTATTATTTTCAAAATTCATTTTTCCAGCTTCAATTTTAGATATGTCTAAAATATCATTTACTACTACCAGTAGTGTGTTAGATGAAATATCTATTGCATTAAGGTATTCTTTTTGTTTTTCTGAAAGGTTTGTGTCTAATAGCAGTTTTGTTAACCCAATAATACCATTCATAGGTGTTCTAACCTCGTGGCTCATATTGGCTAAAAAATGACTTTTAAGTTCAGCTAGTCCTTCGGCCGCTTCTTTAGATTTAACCAATTCATGCTCCATTAATTTTCTATCAGAAATATCTAAATGAGCACCAATGGTTCCTATTATTTTTTTATCCTCATTATAGAGTGGGGCTCCACTAATAATAATCCATAGCCAATCACCATTTTTTTTTCTTAATTTAACTTCATATACCCCTGTAATTCCATTTTTTCTTCTTTTATTTTCTTTCTCCATTATTTTTCTCGATTCGGCATCAAGAAAAATATCTATATAATTTTTACCAATTAACTCATCTTTAGAATAGCCTGTTAAATAATTTAATCTGTAATTTACACTTGTTATAATATCGTTGTTGTCAACCTCAGCAAGACCTAGCTCCATATTACTAATAATGCTACGGTACTTTTCTTCGCTATTAATTAGGTTTATTTCTTTGTTTTTTTGGAGGAGTATTTCTTCTTTTAACTTTTTATTTGCAGTAACAAGCTTTTCAATTTGGTTTAATTGAGTAGTATCTTCTGCTTTATTTTTGTTAATATTTTCCATCAAAAAATGTAATAGAAATGTTAATCAGAACCAAGTAATTCTTCTACTTTTTGTAAGAGTAATTGCGGGTTGAAAGGCTTATTAAAAAAGGCTTGAGCATTAATTTTTTTACAAAAATATAAGCCATCCTCTTCATCTATAGATGAAACAACTATTATTGGAGATTTAATGTCTTTATAGCAGTTTATTAAATCAGCTCCTTCATAAACATGTGGTATCATCATATCAAGAATAATAATATTTGCAGATGTAAGGTGTTCGTTTTCTACAATATCTTTACCATCCATTATAGAATTTATTTTATAACCTTTTTCAGTAAAAAGATTACGCAATAAATGTTGCATCACTAGATCATCTTCAATTATTAAAATTTCTTTCATACCACAAATACGTTTAGTTTTATATCTTTTTTATGCTGCTAAGAGCACGCTTTTATTTTGATTTTTTTTGAGAAAAATGTTTTAGAACAAACTCAAAAACATAGAGATATTATTTGAAATCAAAATAATCATTCAAATAAATCTTACTTAAGATATTTCTTATTTTACTAAAGTTATCGATTTTTAAGTGAAAAATCAACTTTTTAGTTGCTTTTTTGAATTTTTCGGGTGAAAAAACAAAAAAAGTGTACTGTTTTTTTAATCTGAAATTTTAAATACTGCAGTTTTTACACGTTGGGTTGTTACATTTTCAATGTTTTCTTTTAAGATTAGATTTTGAGCATTTTCATCCTCAAACACTTCTTTAATATTTTTAATAACGCCTACAGGAATATTTTGCTCTAAAAAATGATGCATTAATACATCTTTGGTTTTAGCATTAAAATAAGGAGTTAATATCTGAGCCAACTTTTTTCTATTTTTAACTCTTAATTGATTGTTTTTAAATTGAGGTTCATCTATAATATTTGTTGCTCCTAATACAGATAGTAGCATGTTAAAATGCTTGTTAGTACCTATTGCTAATACTAAGCTGTAGTTATCTTTAGTTTTAAAAAACTCGCCATAAGGTGCAATGTTGGGGTGCAATGAGCCAATTGGTTGAGGGATAAAATTATTCATCAACCAGTTTGTTGCCTGATTTTTTAAAGATGATAGAGCTGTATCGTATAAAGAAACTTCAACTAATGAGCCTAAATTTTCTTTTGCTCTTTTTAGTAAAGCAATGAGTAAACCTTCTTTTAGTTGATGAGCTGCTAAAACGTCTATTAATGCAACAGGCATTTTTGTAGGGCCGCTAGCTGCAGTTCCATTAATTGACATAAAGCCAGTTTCTGCTTGCAAAATTAAATCATAAGCAACTCTTTTGCTTTTAGCACCATAGCCATTAATAGCTCCATAAATAAGTGTTGAATTTATGCTTTTTAAAGTGGCATAATCCATTTCAAGTTTAAGATCGTCACCTGGTTTAAAATTGGTAATAACTATATCTGCATGAGCTATTAAATCATAAACTTGTTGTTTATCATGTTTATCAGTTAAATTTAAAAAAAGGTGTTTTTTATGGTAATTAACAGAAGAAAAATATGCGGAAACGTTGGTGTCTTTGTTTTCTGTACTACTTTTCCATTTTCTGGTTACATCGCCATTAACTAATTTATTTTCAATTTTTATAACTTCAGCACCTAGTTCAGAAAAAAACATACCTACATCAGGTCCTGCTAAAACACTTGCTAACTCTATTACTTTTAAGTTTTTGAACATTATTTAACAGATAAATTAATAAACAATTCTCTTCCTTTACGAGATTCAATAGAATTGTAAGCTAGTTCCATTTTATTTATTGTAAAATTGATTTTAAAATAATTTTGATATTCTTTTTTTGTTCCACCAAATGGTGGTTTGTTCGTGTTTAAAGGAGCGTCAAACAATAATCCTATTATTTTTCCTTTAGGTTGCAGTATTTTAGAGCTGTGTGCAACATATTTACTTCTTAATTGTGGGTTTATTGCACAAAAAAATGTTTGTTCAATCATTAAATCATATTCATCTGTATGCTTAAAAAAGTTATCACAAATTAATTGTTCTTTAGGAAATTTAGGAACTCTATCAGCAAATTGTTTTAAAGCTATAGGGGAGAGGTCTATTAAAAACACATTGGTAAATCCGTTATTAAACAAATATTCTGCTTCATGGGCATTGCCGCAACCAGGGATAATTATTTTTAAAGATTTATCATCTATTTGGTTGATATAATCTTTTATTGGTTGTGATATTTTACCAACATCCCAGCCAGTATCTTTATCTAAATATCTGTTGTTCCAAAAGTCTTTATCTAATTTCATTATTTTTTTTGTGTTTTACGAATTAATAAAAATAAAAAAAACACCTTAATTTATTAAGGTGTTTTCTAAAATAGTTTGTTTGCTGTTTATAAATAAGTTTGCAAACTATTGGTTCTTGATAATCTTCTCAATCTTCTTAAACCACGTTCTTTAATTTGTCTAATTCGTTCTCTGGTTAATCCAAAATGGTTGCCAATTTCTTCTAAAGTCATTTCTTTTCTTCCGCTTAATCCATAAAATAAACGAATAACTTCAGCTTCCATACCTTTTAAGTAAGATAGTGTTCTTTCAATGTCTGTTGATAAAGATTCGTGAATTAGTGTATCATTTGGAGCTGGAGTAGAGTCAGATTCAATAACACTAATTAAGCTGTTATTGTCATCATCGTTAGCCATAGGAGCATCTAAAGAAGTTTGTTTTTTAGACATTTTCCTAGAGTTTTGAACTTTCTCTAAGTCCATTTCTAAAATTTCAGAAAGCTCTTCATCTGTTGGCTCTCTTTCCATTTGTTGCTCAAATTCGCTAGAAGCTCTATTTATTTTTTGAATTTCACCTAAACGGTTGTGTGGTAAACGAATTGTTCTAGAGTTATCTGCAGCAGCTTTTAAAATACTTTGTCTAATCCACCAAACAGCATAAGATATAAATTTAAAACCTTTTGTATGATCGTATCTTTTTGCAGCTTCAATTAACCCTAAGTTTCCTTCGTTAATTAAATCTTCTAAAGTTAATCCTGTATTTTGGTATTGTTTAGCAACACTAATAACAAATCTTAAATTTGCTCTAACTAATTTGTTTAAAGCATACTCATCACCATCTTTAATTTTTTGTGCTAATTCAACTTCTTCATCAGCAGTAATCATTCCCTCTCGCGAAACTTCTTGTAAGTACTTTTCAAGAGATTTACTCTCTCTTTTAGTAATTTGTTGTGTAATTTTTAATTGTCTCATATTCTCTTTCTCTATTTTTCTATCTGTCTATCAAAAACCATGCAAAGTTTTTAATTGACTTTTTCACTCTATATAATAACGTAAATAAATAATAAATGTTTCTTAAATCATAATATTTAACAGCTTTTAACACTTTATTTTTCTTTATCTGTCATATCTCTGACAATTTGTTGGCTGTTTAATCTATTTTTTTAATAATCACTTTGTTTTCATTTGTTTTAACTATCCATTTATTATCAAATACTTTTTTAATATATCGACTATATAATGCTAGTCTTACATTTCTGTTTTTTTTCTTTTCTTTTTCACTTTGTTCGCCAGTATATTCAAATAAATTAATATTTGGATGTTCTTCTTTATATTTACGTACAACTTTTACAATAGTTGCCATTACCCTATAAACTTCTCCTTTATTGGTAACACTGTACTCTTCCCCGTCATATTCTTCATTAGTAACACCAAAAACAATAGTTGCGTTTAAAATGTTTTTTTGTTTTCTACCAAAACGAACTTCGTATTTTACGCCACTCTCAGTAACAAAAGAGTAGATTGTTCCACTTTTAATTATTGGTAAAGTAATATGATATGGTAAGATGTTTTTTGTCAATTTTTTACAAAACGCGAATATTCAAAAAAAATTATCAATAAAAAAAATATTAATTGAACGATTTTAGTATTATTACATATATGGTTAAATTTTTATTTTAATGGCAAATTTTGGTAAATGGATAGGTGGAGGTTTAGGGTTTACTGTTGGTGGAGCAATTGGTGCTTTACTAGGCTTTGCAATAGGCTCTGTAATTGATAAGACGTTAGATTCTAATGAAAAAGGGGGGGCAGCAAAAAGGCAATATCAATCTACACCAAATGATTTTGGAGCAAGTTTATTGGTTTTAGTGGCTGCTGTTATGAAAGCTGATGGAAAAATTTTAAAATCTGAATTAGAATATGTTAGAAGATTTTTTAATAAACAATTTGGTTCGGAAAAAACAAAACAACACTTGCTTGTTCTTAGAGAGCTATTAAAAAAAGACATTCCAATCCAAGATGTTTGCCTTCAAATAAAAACTTATACCATGTATCCAGCAAGGTTGCAGCTCATGCACCTTTTATTTGGTGTTGCTGCTGTAGATGATCATTTAGATGAATCTGAGTTGCGTGTTATTCAGCAAATTGCAGCATATTTAGGTATTAGGCAAGCAGATTACGCTTCAATTAAAGCAATGTTTGTAAAAGAAGTTGATGGTGATTATAAGATTTTAGAAATAGATAAAAACGCTACTAACGAAGAGGTAAAAAAAGCTTATCGTAAAATGGCAGTAAAATATCATCCCGATAAGGTTAGCCACATGGGGGAAGAGTATAAAGAATCAGCAAAGCAAAAATTTCAAAAAATGAAAGATGCTTACGATACTATAAAAAAGCAAAGAGGAATGAAGTAAATTAATCTTCTTTTATAAACTGAGGTTGTAGTTTAGTGTTAACTTTTAAAGTGTCGGCCAAAGGTTGTGGGTTTACAATAGCATAAAGCTTAAAAATGTTAAAATCATATTTAGATTTAACAGTCTTTTTTTCTTCTTGTTTTGGTTCTTTTTCTGTTGCAAATGCCTCAGTACCAATTGTGCAAAACAGAAGTAAAAATAAAATTAATTGTGCTTTCATAACGTTAATTTCTACATCAAATATACTAAATCATTTCAATTTTAAAAATATAGTAAAAATAATTACCTAATAATTAATTGTTTATAACTGCCATAATTACAATGGTATAGTTATCGTTAGGATAGTATTTGTATGGAAAAAATAGAAAGAGATAAAATTTTAAATGCTATAATTTACCCTGTGCTATTTGTACTGTTTGTGGGCTTGGTACACCTTGTACATGTTGTTTTTGATGTAAGTTTTACAAGTTATGGTGTTTACCCAAGATCTATAAAAGGACTAATTGGCATACTTTTTTCGCCATTAATTCATGGTAGCTTTAGTCATTTATTTAATAATTCATTGCCTATATTAATTTTAGGAACATTACTTTTTTATTTTTATAAAGAGGTAGCGTTTAAAGTAAGTATTTGGATATATTTAATGGTTGGTTTTTGGACTTGGGTTTATGCCCGAGAAGCATATCATATAGGAGCAAGTGGGTTGCTGTATGGTTTGTTTTCTTTTTTATTGCTGAGTGGCTTTATCAGAAAAAATAAGAATTTAATATCCTTATCGTTTTCTGTAGTTTTTCTTTATGGAAGTTTAGTTTGGGGTATTTTTCCGATAGATGTTCAAATATCTTTTGAAGGACATTTATGGGGGTTTGTAGCGGGCACAATTCTAGCAATTTATTTTAGAAAACAAGGAACTCAAAAAACACAACCCTATTGGCCAGATGAAGATGATTTAGATGATGAAAATCCTTACTGGAAAGAGGATGTGCAAATTGAGCAAAAACAAAAAGTTAATTATATTTTTAAAGCTAAAAAAAAGGATGTGTAATCTACTGCTTCTGGATTCCTGCTTTTGCAGGAAAGAGTAGGTTAAATACTAAAACACTCTTTGTTGGTCCATTCTTTCATTAATAAAGCCATCTCTTTTTGTAATGTTTGTCCTTTATCTTTGGTGTACCAAACTTGAAATTGTTCTTTTAGTTCGCTCATTTCCATTTTTTTATTCGCTTTATTTTCATACAACCAATTTTGTAAAAAATGTGGACGAGGTCCCCATTGACCTAATTCATTTAAGTTTTCATCTAAACAAATTAATTTTGGAATAGATTTTCCTCCATTGGTTAGATATTGATCCATTAATGCTGGATTTTCATCTCTTAATAAAATTCTTAAATTAATATTAGGGTTTGTTTCAGCAATTTTTGCAAAAACAGGGAGGTTTTGTGCTGCATCACCACACCAACTTTCTGTTAAAACAACCCAAGTTAATTTATCACTTAAACACTCTACTGTGTCAGAAATTAGAGGCGAAACTGGAGTGGTTTTAAGAATTCTTTTCATTCTAGAAAAATTTAATTTAGAATAATTGATTAATTCTTCAGTTTGATTTTCTCCTGTTGTTTTTCCTTCTTTTGCTAATCTTTCTGATAATTGGTAGTATTCTTCAAACGAAGTACTTTTGCTCAAATCTTTTTCTGTAACCATATTTTTATATTTTTGATCAAAAATACTACAGATATAAATAAATAGATATGATAATCATCAGAATTGTAATATAATGGACAAAATTGTTTTTAAGGTTACCCAAGATGGATCACACACCTTGTATATAGAAGAATTAGATGAAACTTACCATTCTAAACATGGGGCAATACAAGAAGCAATGCATGTTTTTATTAATGCTGGTTTAAATCATATAAATAAATCTAAAGTTAGCATTTTAGAAATTGGCTTTGGAACTGGTTTAAATGCTTATTTAACTTTGTTAGAGGCAAAAGATAAATTAATAAGTTATACTTCTTTGGAAGCATTTCCTTTAAATAATAGCATTGTAGAAAAGCTAAATTATACTGATGAGTTGGATTTAGATGATGAAAGCATTAAGTTGTTTAATAAAATACATAGTGCAGAATGGGAGAGTTATCAAAAAATTACTCCTGGTTTTAATTTGAATAAAGTAAAAATTGAATTGAAGGATTATAACAAAACTGAAAAATTTGATATAATTTATTTTGATGCTTTTGGACCAAGAGTGCAACCAAAAATGTGGGAAAAAGAAATTTTTGAAAATATGTACTCTATTTTAAATGAAAACGGAATTTTAGTAACTTATTGTGCTAAAGGTAGCGTAAAAAGAACATTAAAAGAAGTAGGATTTGAGGTTGAACCTTTACCAGGACCTCCGGGTAAAAGAGAAATGACAAGGGCTGTTAAAATTGACAATTGATTATTAGAGATTGAATATTAAAATGAACAACGATTTAAAAAAGCATTTAGAATTAGCAGAAACCAATCATAAGGAGAATAAAGTATTGGTTAAAAAGTTAAAAAAATCTAAGCCTAAGAGTTTAGACAACACTGTACATCAATTACACGATGAAGCTTTTGAAAAGATTGATTGTTTAGAATGTGCCAATTGTTGTAAAACTACTAGCCCGGCAATATATGAGCGTGATATAGATCGTTTAGCAAAACACCTAAAAATTAAGCCCCATAAACTAATTGAGCAATACTTGGTAAAAGATACTGATGATGATTATGTTTTTAAAGGAGCTCCTTGCCCTTTTTTAGATCACGAAAACTATTGTATGGTTTATGATAGCAGACCTTTAGCTTGTAGAGAATACCCTCATACTAACCGAAAGCGTTTTTATCAGGTATTAGATTTGTCTTTAACGAACACCGAAATTTGTCCTGCTGTTGCTTCTATATTTGAAGAATTGAAAAAAAAGCAGGTATAAGCTTTTTAAAATTTGTTTGAGATAAACTCAATTGGTTTATTTTTTTAGGATTACCTTAGCATCAAAATAAAATTGATGGCAAAAAAAGTGATGATTGTTGTGGGTACACGTCCCAACTTTATAAAAATAACACAATTTCAAAAAGAGTTTGAAGCTTATGGAGATGAGTTTGAATACATTTTGGTGCATACGCAACAACATTACGATGCAAATATGTCTGACATATTTTTTAAGCAGTTAAAACTAAAGGAACCAGAATATTTGAATGTTAACCCTGCTAGTCCTGCCAACCAAATTGGGCAAGCCATAATAGAAATAGAAAAAGCAGTTATAAAACACCAGCCAGATGCGTTGGTTGTTGTTGGAGATGTAAATTCTACTTTAGCAGGAGCAATAGTTGGTAACAAAACTGGCACAAAATTATTTCATTTAGAAAGCGGTTTAAGAAGTTATGATAACGAAATGCCTGAAGAAATAAATCGTTTAATTACAGATTTAGTGTGTGATGGATTTTTTGTAACCGAACAAAGTGGTTACGATAATTTATTAAAAGCCGGAAAGGATGAAAAAAATATTCATTTTGTTGGTAATACTATGATAGATACTTTGGTTGCTTTTGATGAAGTAATCCAACAAAACAACATTTTAGAAGAGCTTGGAATAGCAGAAAAGAGTTTTGTGTTAATGACCATGCACCGACCAAGCAATGTAGATACCAAAGAACGTTTAGAAATTTTGTTAAACATCATTGCAAAAGTTTCAGAAAAAAGTCACTTGGTGTTGCCTATCCATCATAGAACAAAAAACAGTTTGATAAAGCACGGTTTGTTTGAGCAATTAGAGAACAATCCGAAAGTAATTATTACTGCGGCATTAAATTATTTAAGTTTTCAGAAACTAATTAGCACTTGTAAATATGTGTTAACCGATAGTGGTGGAATACAAGAAGAAACAACATTTAGACAAGTGCCTTGTTTAACATTAAGAGAAAATACCGAACGCCCAAGTACCATTACTATTGGCACTAATGAGTTGGTAAAATATAATTTTGAAGCGGTTGCTGCAAAAATTAACGAAATAGAAAATGGTACGTATAAAACAGGAGCAATACCACCAAATTGGGATGGAAAAGCTACCCAACGTATAGTATCAATATTAAATAATGAATTAAAATAAAAAATTATGGAAACTGAAAATAATATGAATAGGTATGATGATAGAGTAGGATTTGGAAGACGCTTTGGGGCTTATCTATTAGATCTTTTAATAGCAATGGTTTTTGGAGGGGTTGTAGCTGTATTTGTAGGAGAGGAATTGGTGCAAGCAATTTATGGGACTCAATTAGAAGAGATGGATGCAGCAATGGAAGTGTTGGCCAATTCAGATATTAATTTTGACTTTGGTGGTTTTATGCTAAAATCATTTGCTTATTCAGCAGGAATTACCTTAGTGATTATAATATTTTTTATTTTAGAAGGAGCTTTAGGTCAATCGCCAGGAAAAATGTTGTTACAAATTATAAATACTAACGTTGATGGATCACAAGCAGAACCTGCTAAGTTATGGCTAAGAGCTGCATTAAAATACGGGAGTACTTTATTATCGTTAATAGGAGGTTTAGTAGGATTAACTTTTATAGCTTCTTTTGGTAGTCTTTGGGGCTTTATAATTTTTGTAGGTTTCTTTTTTGCTTTTGCAGATAAAAAACAAACCATACATGATATGATTGCTAAAACTGTTGTTGTTAGAAAGTAAAGTTAGATTTTTCCCTTTTCAGAAAGCATTATTGCAATGGCTTTGGTGCTTTTAAATTGCGAAAATATAATGACCATAATTACAGTAATAGGTACACTTAATAACATACCTGTAACTCCCCAAAGTGCTCCCCAAAAAGACAATGCAAAAATGGCTATAAAAGAACTTATGTTTAAAGTATTACCCATTAGTTTGGGTTCTAATAAATTGCCTACAATAATTTGAATACCGCCTACAATTGCTAAAACCATTAAACAACTGTTAAAATCTCCGAATTGTAACAAACAAAATATAGCCGGAAAAAGGGTGCCAATTAAAGAGCCTATTGTAGGAATAAAATTTAACAGAAAAATTAAAAATGCCCAAAATAGAGGAGCATCAATACCAATAAAAAGTAAAACAATATAGCTGGCAAAACCTGTAATAAAGCTAACCAATGTTTTTAAACCAATATAACTGGTAATTGATTTTTCAATTTTATCCAAAATATCATTTAATTCATCAAATTGAGTTGCATCAGTAAATACTGCTTTTAATTTGTTGTGAAAATTGGCTTCTTCTAAAAAAATAAATAAGGCATAAATTAAGATGATAAACGCATTACTCAATAAATCAGAAAGCGATTTAAAAATCTTTTTTAAGATCGTTCCGAAATCAAAATCTCCGGCATGCGATTTAAAATATTCAACTAAATTTAATTGGAAAATATCATTTAATTGAGCAATCATTAACTCTATGTTTTGCTCGTAAATAGGGTATGATTCTGCTAAGCTATTAATGTTTGCCATTAATAATTTAGAGATAAAAGCAAAAACACTAATTAATAAAATGGAAGGAATTAAACTCTTAATCCAAGATGGGAAATGCTTTTTTACAATCTTAATTTTATCCAAGCCTTCTCTAATTTTACGTACTATAAACCACAGTAGTAGTGCAAATATGAAAGGTATTAATAGGCTTTGACCATAAATAAGCGTAATTACAATTGCAATAATTGATATAAAAAAGTAAGCAGTATTTCTCATAGAATTTAAAAGTACAAAGAAAATGCGTCATTGTGAGAAATGAGGAATAGCTTGTCCCGAATTTATTTCTAAAAATAACGAAGCAATCTCATTATTAAAGTGAGCTTACTTCATTTTATTATCAAGTTAAAGGTTAAAACTCTGCAATTTGATTGCAGTTGCTTTATTTCTATAAATGTTTTAGCCACGAATTCACGAATCAATTCTGTATTGTTTTTAAGTTTAATCAGTCATTTCACGAAGCAGACTTTCAGTCTGCAAATTAAAACTATGGGTTTTCAATCCATAGTGGTTTAGTTTTTAGATTCCCAGTCATTCCGATAGCTATCGGAATGAGAATGACAAAATTGAAATTAGATTACCTATAAAAATTATGTCTAAATATTTTTAAGAAATCTTCAGGAACTTTTGTTTCAAATTCCATTAATTTATTTGTTGCAGGGTGTATAAAATTGATTTTTCTTAAATGAACCGCAGTTCTGTTAATTGGGTTTTCTGTAGAATCGTATTTTTTATCTCCTAAAATTGGATGACCAATACTTTTTAAATGAACTCTTAATTGGTTTTTACGCTCCGTTTCTTGGGTAGCTTCTAAAAGTGTAAAAAACTCATTTTTCTTAACCACATTATAATTAGTAATAGCTAGTTTTCCTTGTTTTGGGTTGTTACCCGAATAAACAATTAAAGCTTTGCTTTCGTGTAAATAAGATTTTATTGTTTTGGTATCTTCTTCAATTGTTCCTTCGGTTACGGCTAAATATAAGTTTTTAGAAAACGTATCAGACCAGCTTCCTTTTAAATCAACTTGGGCTTGTTTGTTTTTAGCAAAAACCATTAAACCAGAAGCTTCTCTATCCAAACGGTGTATAACAAATAACCTTGCAACAGGGTTTAATTGTTGAATATGGCTGGTAACAATTCTGTAAGCAGTTTGTTTTTTTTCTTTTTCAGAACCAACAGAAAGTAAACCACTTTTTTTATCGATAACAATAATATCATCATCTTCAAAAATAACTTTAACCCCTTCGTATTTTTCTTTCATAAAAGCACCATCCCAATTAACGGTAACTTCGTTTCCTGGTTGTAAAGGATGGTTGTGTTGTGTAATAATTTCTTTACCAACTTTAAACTGCTTATGGGTAAGCATAGATTTAAGTTTGTTTCGGCTCTTATCAGGAATAGAAACTTGTATGAACTTAAATAACTCAGTTTTTTCAGTAACTTTAAAAGTACTTTGTCTGTTTTTTTTAAATTTTCTTTTGGGATTGAATTTCTTAGCCATCTTGTTCTATAAATATAGTGCAAAATTAGTCAATTTTAAGAGAGAAATGGGGTTTGAAGTTGGAAGAGATAAAACTCCTGTCAGGTTTATTTTCTGAATCAAAATAAATCTATTAGGTTTACTTTGAAGTAAACAAAATAGCGGTCACTCGGCAAAGCCAAGCGACTGAGATGGAGGAATAAATAATCGTCCGACCGCTTAATTCAGCTAAAAAATAGCGGTCAGACGATTTATAAGTAAATATTTTCGTTTCCCGAGAAATCGGGAATCTAGGAAAAATAAGTAGTTAATGAAAAAAGCATTTTATTGTGTCTGGATACCCGTCTTCGCGGGTAAGGAGTAAGAATTATGATTTCTTTTAGAAATGGTTAGTGTGTTGGGAATCCCCCTTTGAAGGGGGCTAGGGGGATGTGCGTTAAGGATAGAAACGACATCCTTTTTTTTAAAAAAACACTCCAAGAGTTATATTTTAGCAACGTCAAACTCTTGGAGTGTTACTAATCGGAAAAAAGATAAAATGGATAGCCTGTTAAAACGCCCCAATAATTTTACTCTTAACAAATCATAAAAAAGATAGGAAGAGACGATTTATAAGTAAATATTTTCGTTTCCCGAGAAATCGGGAATCTAGGAAAAATAAGTAGTTAATGAAAAAAGCATTTTATTGTGTCTGGATACCCGTCTTCGCGGGTAAGGAGTAAGAATTATGATTTCTTTTAGAAATGGTTAGTGTGTTGGGAATCCCCCTTTGAAGGGGGCTAGGGGGATGTGCGTTAAGGATAGAAACGACATCCTTTTTTTTAAAAAAACACTCCAAGAGTTATATTTTAGCAACGTCAAACTCTTGGAGTGTTACTAATCGGAAAAAAAGATACAGTGGATAGCCTGTTAAAACGCCCAAAGAATTTTACTCTTAACAAATTATAAAAAATAAGAAATAGACCTTTTCTTCTTAGTAACTTTGAAAGCTTAATTTATGGAAACAAATAACCATATAAACATTAAACTTATAAGCTTTTTTAATGTCTGATATTATTAAATTATTACCCGATGCTGTAGCCAATCAAATTGCTGCCGGAGAAGTTATTCAACGCCCGGCAAGTGCGGTTAAAGAGCTGTTAGAGAATGCTATTGATGCTGGTGCAGATACTATTTCTTTGGTAATTAAAGATGCTGGTAAAGCGTTAATTCAGGTAATTGACAATGGTTTTGGGATGTCGGAAACCGATGCTCGTTTGAGTTTTGAAAGACATGCCACCTCTAAAATTAAAAATGCTGACGATTTATTTAAGTTAGATACCAAAGGGTTTAGAGGAGAAGCTTTGGCTTCGATAGCTGCTATTGCCCAGGTAGAATTAAAAACCCGAGTAGAAGGCAATGATTTAGGTACTCAAATAATTATTGAAGGCAGTGAAGTAAAAGAACAGGAGGTTTGTAGTACTGCCAAAGGAACATCTTTTGCCATTAAAAATTTGTTTTTTAATGTACCAGCTAGGCGGAATTTTTTAAAATCGAATCCTGTAGAAATAAAACACATTATTGAAGAATTTCAGCGTGTAGCAATGGTGCATGCCGATATTGCTTTTAGTATGTACAATAATGGTAATGAGGTTTTTAATTTAAAGAAAGGAAGTTTTAGACAACGAATTGTTGGCGTTTTTGGAGAAAAAACCAATCAAAAATTGGTGCCTGTAGAAGAAAATACAGACATTGTTAGTATTGCTGGTTTTGTTGGGAAACCTGAGTTTGCTAAAAAAACGAGAGGGGAACAGTACTTTTTTGTAAATGATCGGTTTATAAAAAACGCTTACTTAAACCATGCGGTAAATAATGCTTTCGATCAGCTTTTAAGTAAAGATCAGCATCCATCGTATTTTTTAAAATTAACGATTGATCCTTCTAAGATTGATATTAACATTCATCCTACCAAAACAGAAATTAAGTTTGAGGATGAACGTTCTATTTATGCAATTATAAGAACTGCAGTTAAGCAAGCCTTAGGAAAACATAACATTGCTCCAACCTTAGATTTTGAGCAAGAATCGAGTTTTAATGTGCCTTTAATGAGAAGTACCGATACCGTTAAAGCTCCAACAATTAAAGTAAATACAGATTACAATCCTTTTGAAACAAAAACGGTTTCGCCAGCATCGCGTAAGCAACCTGCCGAAAATTGGGATTCGCTTTATACTGATTTTGAAAAGAATACTTCAGAAATTATTGAACATCAATTGAATAAAGAGGATGAACAACAGGTAATTTCTCCGAATTGGAATACTGAGGAAGAACCTGCTTTTGCTGAAGCTGAAAAACAAACTTTAATTCAGTTACACTCTAAATTTATTTTGGCTCAACTAAAATCGGGGAGTTTAATTATTGATCAGGAAAGAGCTCATACACGTATTTTGTTTGAAAAATACATTCAGAATTTTGCTAACGGACAAGGAACTACGCAGCAATTGTTGTTTCCAGAAACGATAGATTTTATTGCTGCTGATGCGGAATTGATTAATGAATTGCAAGCAGAAATTAAACAACTTGGTTTTGATTTTGAAAAAATGGGGAAGAGCAGCTTTGTAATTTCTGGTGCTCCTGTTGAG
Organism: Vicingaceae bacterium; assembly: GCA_049608005.1. GTDB lineage: Bacteria > Bacteroidota > Bacteroidia > Flavobacteriales_E > Vicingaceae. The sequence continues at coordinate 1,276 of JBMYXB010000003.1, read as the reverse complement.
TTAAAAGAGCAAAACGTTAAGAAAATTATAGAAGGATTATTAGAGCAGTTTAAGCTAAATGAAAGTGAGTTAAAACTGAAAAAACACGAAAATTTAGCCATTTCTATGGCTAGAAGTGCAAGTATTAGATCAGGTAAAAAACTGTCTTACCAAGAAATGAAAGCTTTGGTAGATGAGTTGTTTTCTTGCGAAATGCCTTACAGTTTACCCAATGGTAAACCAACAATTATCACTTTAAATTTAGAAGACTTAAACCAACAATTTGATTATTAATGCTTGATTTAAAAAACATACCACCAGTAGTAAAAAACCTATTAATTATTAATGGATTGTTTTATTTGGCTACGATAATGCTTAAGGGGCAAGGAATTGACTTGGCCGATTATTTAGGCTTACATTATTGGAAAAGTGAAGGTTTTAAACCACACCAATTGGTAACGTATATTTTTATGCACAGCTCGCGTGATTTTACACATGTACTTTTTAATATGTTTGCTGTTTACATGTTTGGTAGAGTGTTAGAAGGTGTTTGGGGATCTAAACGTTTTTTAATTTACTACATGGTTACAGGTATTGGAGCTGGTTTAATTCAAATGTTGGTAGCATATTTTAGATTAATGCCCATTATGTCTGAAATTCCACAAGAAGGAATTGATCTGATAATGACTGAAGGTTATGGAGCATTATTGGAAGGAAAAAACTTTGTAGATCCAGTTATGGCAAATGCTAATGCACTTATAAATAGTGTTACCGTTGGTGCTTCTGGTGCAGTATTCGGAATATTATTGGCTTTTGGTATGTTGTTTCCAAATACAGAGTTAATGTTACTTTTTCCACCAATACCAATTAAAGCCAAGTGGTTTGTTTTAGGTTATGGAGCAATAGAGTTGTACTCAGGTTTTGCTAATAACCCTAACGATAATGTAGCCCACTTTGCTCATTTAGGAGGTATGCTTTTTGGTTTTATCTTAATACAAATGTGGAAAAAAGATAGAGGAACTTTTTATTAATAAAAGTAATAGTTAAAAACTACACCAATATTTAATATCAAAAAAGCAGCTTCAGTGCTGTATATTCAATACAAAATTGGGCATTTAATATGTCAAATTAAATTTTGTAAAAACTATCTTTGTGAAATAAAATTTTAAAAAATAAGCCATGTCAAAATTTAATCCAGCAGATAATATACAAGACTTACAATATTTTGGAGAATATGGAGGGGTAAATCCTTCTATTACAGATTCTTCTACCTATACTTTTTTAAGAGCAGGAACAA
>JBMYXB010000002.1:0-45941 GCA_049608005.1 Vicingaceae bacterium | reverse complement strand
AATTCCGTTTTTACGCCAAAACTTTTATAAATTTCTTGCACTACAGCATCTCCCTGTAAACTTTCTTTCTTTAAACCATACAATGTAATATCAGCTTCTTTAGCCAAAGCCACCATACTGTACCAGTAAGATGCAGCACTCCAATCTGCTTCAACTTTAAAGGTCTCTCTTGGAGAAGAGAGATTTAGAGAGATTGATTCACTACTCACATCAATCCCCCTAGCCCCCTTCTCCAAGGGGGAATTAATTTCGTAATCTTTATCACCAACAATTATTGAATCACCTTCCCACCGAACTACCGCTCCAAAATAACGCATCATTTCAATGGTCATATTAATGTAAGGTTTTGATATTATTTCTCCCTCAAATTCAATGATTAACCCTTTTTCAAGCTTTGGAGCAATCATTAACAAAGCAGAAACATACTGACTACTTATACTTCCATCAATTTTAATTTTTCCTCCAACTATTTTTTTTCCTTTTATTTTTATTGGCGGATAACCTTCATTTTCTTCATAAGAAATTTCCGCACCTAACTCTTTTAAAACATCAACCAACACTTTTATTGGTCGCTCTTTCATTCTTTCAGCTCCAGTTAATACCACCTCTTTATCTTGTATTGCCAAATAAGCGGTTAAAAAACGCATGGCTGTTCCTGCCAAGTTTACGGACAATGTCTGTTGATAATTGTCAGTTACTTCATCAGAAATTTTATTAAGCAACTCTCTTAACACTTTAGTATCATCCGAAATAGACAAATTTTCTATTTCAAAACTATCTTCACACAAAGCTTGAATAATTAAAGCTCTATTGCTTTCACTTTTAGATGAAGTTAAATGAATAGCTCCTTTAATTTTTTGCGAAGAATGAGATAGCGTAATTGACATTATCCTTTATTTAAAGAATTATAATAGCTTAAGCTTTCCAAAATCAAATCAACACCTATTTCCTTATTAAATTCTGCCTTTCCTATTTTGGCTAAAAGTGTAAAATTAATGTGTTCATTTTCATTCTTTTTATCATGTTTCATTAATTCTATATAAGAATGAAAATTAGACTCATCTAACTCATAATAACTATAAAAACTTTTTATTGTATCTGAAATTTCATGCAAAATAGTTTTAGTCATTTTATTACTCTTTTGAGAAATATAACTTTCACAAATCATTCCTACAGCAATAGCTTCGCCATGGCAAAGAGGGTTTTGGTCATTTTCTAACGAAAAACTTTCTATAGCATGCCCAATTGTATGTCCAAAATTTAACAGTTTTCTTTCTCCTTTTTCTAAAGGATCATTTAACACAATTTCGTTCTTTATATTAACTGATGTTTCAATTAAATCGTTCCAATTTTCTTTATCAGAAAGCATTCCTTCTTTTAATTCAATCCAATAATCAGCATCTTTAATTAAAGCGTGTTTTAATGCTTCGGCATAGCCCGAAAGCATTTGTCTTTTATCTAAAGTGGTTAAAAAATCGGGATAAATAAAAACCCCTTTAGGCTCATTAAAAACACCAATAACATTTTTTAACCCTTCAAAATCAACCCCTGTTTTACCTCCAACAGAAGCATCTATTTGAGAAAGCAAAGTAGTAGGAATATTTATAAAATCAATTCCTCTTTTATAAGTTGAAGCAATAAAGCCTCCCATATCTGTAATTACGCCACCACCAAGGTTAATTAACAACGATTTTCTGTCGGCCTTGTAATCTGCTAATGTTTTCCATAATTGATAACAAACTTCTAAAGTTTTGTTTTCTTCACCGCTATTAATTTCTAAAATTTCGGCATTGTGCAATATTTTATTTTGAGTAATTAGTTTGGTAACACAATGTTCTAAAGTATTTTCATCAACTAAAACAAATATTTTACAATCCTGATAAGGTCTTAAATATTCGTTTAAAACACTAAAAACATCCTCACCAATAAAAACTTGAGATGAATTTGTTTGAATTTTTTTGATATTATGAAGCGACATTGGATTCTAATTTTAATGTAAAAATAGCTTATTTCTAACTGAGCGAAATCATATTATTCTACTAATTTTGGAATGTAATTTTATGATAACTTTTTTAGTATGAATTTTAACAATACAGAAATAGCTTTTTCAGGAAAAAGCAATGCCGATTTAAAAAGAAGTTATTGGCTTTTTAAAATAATTGGATGGAACTGGTTAATAAGTATTGGGCCTGCTATGCTTAAAATATTTATGCCTTTATGGATTCCTATACCCATTATTAAAGCAACCATTTTTAAACAATTTTGCGGAGGAGAAAGCATCAAAGAGTGTGAGAAAACAATTGATTCTTTAGGAGCAAATAACGTTAAAACTATTTTAGATTATTCTGTTGAAGGTATTGAATCTGAAAAAGTTTTTGATGAGAATGTAATTGAGGCTCTTGATGCAATAAACAAAGCAAAAACAAACACTAATATTCCTTTTTCTGTATTTAAACCTACTGGTTTTGGGAAATTTAAAATCTTACAAAAAGTAAACGCCAAACAAAAACTTAGCACAGAAGAAGAAGAGGAATACAATAGATTAGTAACTAGAATTGATAAAATATGTGCTGCTGGAGCAAAAAATAATGTTCCTCTTTTTATTGATGCCGAAGAATCTTGGATACAAGACGCTATTGATGACATTGCTCTTAACATGATGAGAAAATATAATAAGGAAAAGGCTATTATTTACAATACTGCACAAATGTATCGTTGGGATAGAATTGCCTATTTAAACGAATTAAAAAACATAGCTGAAAAAGAAAATTTCTTTATCGGAATGAAATTGGTTAGAGGAGCGTATATTGAAAAAGAAAGAGCTCGTGCTGAAAAAATGGAGTACGAAGATCCTATGCAAAAAACAAAAGAAAACACCGATAAGGATTTTAATTTGGCTCTGAAATTTTGTATCGAAAACATTAATAGAATTGCTTTTTGTTGTGCTTCACATAACGAAAAAAGCACGCTGTTACTTATAGACTTAATGAAAGAGCACAAAATAAATTTAAATGATGAAAGAATTTATTTTGCTCAACTTTTAGGTATGAGCGATCATATTAGTATGAATATGAGTAAGGGTGGTTATAACATTGCCAAATATGTTCCTTATGGTCCGGTAAAAGATGTTACGCCTTATTTAATAAGAAGAGCACAAGAAAACACTTCTGTTGCAGGGCAAACAGGAAGAGAACTTTCATTAATACTTAGCGAGCAAGCAAGAAGAAAGTCAAGTTAATTATTAACCTATCTTTGTTAGATGCAAAAATTAAAATTATCTGGTTTAGCCATACTTAGCGGTTTATTAATGGGTATTGCTTGGCCCGGAACAGGAGGAATTGCTCCTTTATTTTTTATAGCTCTTATTCCATTGCTTTATATGGAATACCTCATCTCACAAAATCCTGACAAATTAAAATCGCGACATTTATTTTTTAATGCCTATTTAGCGTTTTTAACTTTTAATGTTTTTACTACTTGGTGGATTTGGAATGCTGATCCGGCAGGAATGATAATGGCCGAAGTGCTATACTCCTTATTTATGGCCATTACTTTTTTATGGTTTCATAAAATCAAAAAAAACTTAGGAGAAAAAAAAGGTTATTTTGCATTAGTTGTTGTATGGATAGGTTTTGAATGGCTACACTACAACTGGGAGTTTTCTCACCCATGGAACACTTTCGGAAACACTTTTGCCAATTTTACACCAATAATTCAATGGTATGAATATACGGGTGTTTTAGGAGGAACATTATGGATTTTAATTGCTAATATCTTACTTTTTAAACTTTTTAAGCAAACGGTTATTTTAAAAGAATCTTTAAAAAAGAACATTAAAAGTTTGAGTTTAATTGCTGCTGTAATAATTCTTCCAATTTTATTTTCTGTAATCATTTATACCACTTATACTGAAGAAGAAAACCCTGTAGAAATAGTTGTTGTACAACCCAATATTGATCCTTACAACGAAAAGTTTAGAGGAATGACCGAAGCTGAACAAATGGATAGGATTTTATCTTTAGCAAAAGAAAAAATTACACCTAACACCAAGTATATTTTAGCTCCAGAAACGGCAATTCCGAGAAGTAGTGTTGAGAAAAAAATTGAAGCAAATTATGGTATAATTGAAATTAGAAAGTTTCTTAAAGAATTTCCTCATGTAAAATTTATTATCGGAATCTCGTCTAAAATTGAATATGGTATTCGTAATTCTAAACCAACTTCAACAGCACGTAGTTATGGCACACCAACTCAATATTATGATGCTTTTAATTCGGCTCTTTTAATAGACAATACTCCAAACATTCAAATTTACCACAAGTCTAAATTGGTATTGGGAGTAGAAAAACTTCCTTACCCTAAACTTTTTGCTCCGTTAGAGAAATTTGCTATTAATTTAGGAGGAACTTTTGGAAGTTTAGGTACAGAAAAAGAAGCTCATAATTTAATTGATGGAGCTTTAAATATTGCTCCAGTAATTTGTTACGAATCTATTTATGGTGATTATGTTGCTAGTTATGTAAAAAAAGGAGCTGACATTATTTTTATCTTAACCAATGATGGTTGGTGGGATGACACACCTGGTTACAGACAACATTTAGCTTATGGTAGGTTAAGAGCAATTGAAACCCGAAGAAGTATTGCCAGAAGTGCCAACACAGGAACCTCTTGTTACATTAACCAACGTGGAGATGTTATAAATGCAACTAATTGGTGGAAAAATGATGCTATCGTACATTCGATAAACAGCAACAAAAAAACAACTTTTTATACCGAACACGGTGATTTGTTAGGAAGATTATCAGCGGCATTAGGAGCCTTAATTTTAATTGCAAGCTGGTCAATAAAAGTTAAAAATAGGTTTTAATCTTCGTTTTTTGCCGCTTGTTTTTCCGATAACTTTTCTATCGCATCAGCATATAGTTTTTCTGTTTCTATAGGGTCTTTACAGTAAAAATTTAAACTGCTATTAAACTGCTTTTCAGTAATGTTAAATGATTCAAAAACATCGGCATAAAGCTTTTTTGCATTAATGCTATCTTGAGTAGAAAAGCTAACTTTTACCACTGCTTGCGTAAGCTCAACTTCAGTAATTACATCTACCATTTTTTCCCATTCAATTAAATCAGCAGGTGCAGTTTCTTTGGTTTCTGTTTTGCACGAAAACAAAACAGAAATTATTATAAATATGTAAATTAATCCTTGTTTCATTGTAAAAGAAAACCCTATTCTAAAAATATGAATAGGGTTATTTATTTTTGATTTATAATCTTATTTAAACGTTTTATTTATTTGAAGATTTAATTGTTTTTGCTGCCTCTAACATTTTTTCTATCATCCCAGATAAGTACTCATTACCAACAACATCTCTTACCTCAAAAACCTCTCCATCAACATTTGCTCTATATAAAAAATGGTTTTGTGTTTTTACACCAGCATCTGGTATGTTTTGGGCATAAACCAACGCATTTTCTTCTTCTTTAACTATATCTGTTGTAAAAACTAAATCTTCTTTTAAATCTTGTTTTAACAGTTCAATATCTGCATCGCCATACATTATTTCAATACCAAAATCTATTCCAACAAAAATTTGTAAAGCACCGCTTTCGGTTAATGTAACTTCTGGTTTACCATAAACATCCGATTTAGGAACCATAATTAATAAATTAAAACCCCACTCAGATAAATTTAACTCTTCATAGCCCTTTAAAACCGTGCTTTCTACTTTTTGATTATCATTTTCATTAGAATTTCCTCCGCATGAAGCTAAAGAAATTGTAATCACTGCTATAAATAAATAAACTATTTTTCTCATATTTTTTATTGTCTTATTAAAGCAAATATAATTAAAAAAATACGCCTTAACCATTTTAAAAAACACTAGCTAAAAGTATTATTTTGAAACATTTATTCTAACTCCTTTAGAGTGCGATGTAAATTCTGGAGCATACATGCATTGTATTGAAGTAATTCCATTAGAAAAATTACCACTCATATTTACTCTTAGTGGGTATTCAAAAACATAAGTTCCTTTTTTCAAATAATCAAAAAAGAAATTAGTAGAAGCATCTTTAGTGCTTTCATAATAACCTAAGCCATCCTGATAACGATGTCCTGAGAATACATTTATTGGCTCTAAACCTGCTGCCCTCATATCTTTCATGTGTACGTATTCCATATTTCTATCTACTCTCAACTCTATTCTCACTTTTAATTTATCTCCTGGCTTTAATTTTGTTCCTTCAACTACAGGAGTAATTATTAGCCCAGAATCAGAATTGTGTTCAACAAACAATTTCTTCACCAATTTAAGTGGCGTTTCTGATGATGTAATTTTATCCAGTTGCTCAAAATATTGCCAATACAAGCTTCCCCAAGCTACTCCATCATCTTTTTTAGTTACAGTAACATTTCCCATATTGGGTTTAATTTCCGATTTATTCCAAGCTGTTTTATAATATCCTGTTCCTGCTTCCACTTTTGTATCATCCAGTTTTTTAGGATCAACCGTAGTATTTCCAACTTTTACCTCAACTAAATTATCGCTTATTAATAAATCTGTACCTCTTAACAATAAAGCATAACAAGCCTCAGTAGTTGCTTTAGTTGTTTCCCAATCTTGCGTTTGTTTTTGTTTTAACAACCAAACCTTCATGGCTTCAACACTTTCTTTATCATTAGCAACCTCATCAAAAGCTTCAATTAATAATGCCTGTGTTTCTATTGGTGCCTGATGCCAATAATAACCTCCAACATTATCTTTCCAATACATTCCTAATTCATCATGGTTAATTGCATTTTCTTTTAATGAAGCCATTATTTTATGCTCAGCATGTATTCCTGTTTTTGGTTTTCCATTTCTATGCAACGCTAATGCAATCATTCCTTGCATATAGCGGCTTTTACTTAACCAATATTTTTCTGCTTGTTTGCTATAATAATTGTAAGCTTCTTTATTTCTTGAGCTAATTTCTAAATCTGCTAAAAAATAACTACGAGCATATAAATATTGAATTACTGTATTACTTAAATGATCTTTTTTCATATCAACACTATGCTTTTTTAACCAATCATAATCCTCTCTAACTCTATCATCTAAATAACGAACCGCTTTTTGTACCATGCTCCAAGTTTTAGCATCATTACGAATATTTTTTACCCCTAAATGGTCTAAATGTCCCATTCCTGTAACAATATGTTGGGTCATATACCTATTCTCTGGCATTCCTTTAAACCAAGTCCAACCACCATTACTAACTTGTAATTGTTGTAGTTTTTTTAGAGCAGTACCTAATTCATTATTCATCCGATTTAAATCAAACAATAATCCCACCCGTTTTTTACGTTCGCTTTCGTTTTGAGAATTTAATACCCAGGGAGTTTCTTCTAAAATCAATGCTTTTAATTCTTGATTTTTTTCCAAGTTTGATAAAAATGCTTGTGGCGTACTATTTTTCCAACTTTCAAATACATTTTTAATTTTCGGGTTAGAATTAGCAATGTGTGATGCTATAGAATTGGCGTAAAAACGGCTAAACGTTTGCTCTGCACACTCATAAGGATACTCCATTAAATAAGGTAAAGATTGTATTGCATACCAAGCAGGATTAGATGTAAACTCTAAAGTTAACTTATGGTGTTTTAATGTGGATGAGACATCCGAAGCCAACAATTTATCAAATTTAAAATTAGTTACGCCCTTACCTCTAATCGGCAATGGTAATGATTCAGTAACCAACATCCTATTGGTTAAAACAGGTATAGCCATTTCTTCTCCATCAGTAAAGCTTCCTGCCTTAGCAGTAACTTTGTAAGTTATTGCAGAATATCCTTCGGGTATCGTAATTTTCCAATTAACAGAAGTACTTTTTCCTTGTTTCACATCAAACTTAACCGTTTCATCACTCTTAATTAATTTATCTGAAATCAACTTCATAGTTAATGCATCGTAAAAGAAAATTTTTGCCCCACCCTCTAAATCTTTATCCGACAGGTTTGTGATTTTTGTACTAAATATCATTTTATCGCTTTCGCGAAAAAAACGAGGTGCATTCGGAACAACCATTAACTCTTTTTGAGTAACAACTTCTTCATAAAGCATCCCTGTTTTTAAATCTTTGGTGTGAGCTAAGCCCATAAATTTCCACTTGGTTAATGCTTCAGGAATTGTAAAATTGATACTAATTTCTCCTTCTTTATTTGTAGTTAAATGTGGATAAAAGAAAGCTGTTTCATTAAAATTACTCCTTGCTTTTACTTCCGAAAATTCATTATCTTCTATTTGGGGATCTAAATCTTGTTTAGATCTTCCTGGTAAAACCGCTGTATTAGTATTTTTTGAAACTTTTTTTTCATCCTGAGATGAAGCCATCGTAATCGTTTCAGCTTGTTCTACATCATCCGAACTAATTTCCTCTTCAAATACTTCTACCATTTCACTTCGAGATGCAAATCCATCCATCTCATAATTTGCACCAGTGCTCGATTTAAAGAACCTATTGTTAATATAACCTCTACCGTAAGCATATCCAAACCAGTTTATTTTATCATACACCTTCCTCCTAATTGATGGGTATGAAGAATTCCAAGAGTTGGCTATTAACTCAGAACTATTAGCTGAAAAAGCGGTACTTCCTTGCCAATATCTACCACTATAACTGTAATGATTTACATTTAAGCCCCAGTAATTAGGCTTAAAAGCATCCAATGAAGCATCATATAAAGTTGCCACCATTTCAGCAGCTACTTTCTCTCCTTTTTTACCTTTAATTTTTATTTTCCACTCTTCTTTTTCTCCTGGCAGCAGCTTATTTCTAAATGTTTCAAATTCTAAATTTAGCTTTTTATTAGAGTAAGGTACTGTTACAACAGTAGTATAATTAAACTTTCTATTGTGCTTTACAAAAGTAAAATGAACTTGAAAATTACCCCTGTGATTTTCTAAAATTGGTATCGAAATTTTCTTTTGTTCATTACTTAATTCTAACCATTCTTTTTTTACAATGTTGTTTTGATGCTCTATTTCATACAAAACTTTAACATTTTTTGCTGCACTTGCAATTAAAAACATCGCTTTTTCTCCTGGTTCTCCTTTAGCTTTTAATGCGGTAAACCATCCTAAATCATTTGTAGCTGTTTTTCTTTCGTTTTCAGAATAAACTGAAAAATATTTTACTTCTTTTACATCTTGTCCAAATTTATCTTTACAAGTAGCCTCCATTACATACCATCCATTGTTCCACTCTGGCAAATGAAATAAACGAAGAGATTGTTGATTATTAGTATTAAATTCTTGGTCATAAACCTTGCTTTTTTTCTCCCATTTGTATGGATTATTTTCATCAGCATACTCATCATAAGGAAAGCTTTTTTCATATTCATCTTTAGATAAAAAATCAACATCTCCTTTGTTCCAATACGATTTACGATAAAATTTTTGAGGCATTTTTAACGCCCAAATTTTAACATTTCCTTTTGCAGGTTCTGCTACTCCATTTAGGTTAGTAGTGCTAAATCTAATGGTATCTGCTCCGTTTTTATTAATTGTAGCTGCAATACCTACGTTAATTTTAAGAGCATTATAACCAACACTTACATAAGTTGTTGCACTATGTGTTTCGCCATTAATATCCGTTACATCTGCATAAACAGTATAACTATAAGTTGGCGAATATTTTTTATTTACTGTTTTATCTACCGCTGCAATAAAATCAATTTTAAACACTCCATTATCATCAGTTTTAGTAGTTCCACTTTTTATTTCTTTTTCTGATGATGTTGGCCAAAATCCCCAACCGTAAAAGCACCAATAAGGAAAGTTAGCATTTCTTACAACTCTATAACTCACATCTGCTTCATCCAAATTTGCTCCAGCATAAGTTTTCGCTTTTCCTTCAACTTTAACCTCCGAACCTAATTTATAACTTCCTCTTATTGATTCAAATTTTGTTTCAAATTTTGGACGTTTATACTCTTCTACATTAAAGTATTTAGAACCATTTTTATCTGCAATATACATTTGACCATTTAATCCATTATTTGGTGTAATAAACGAACCACTAAAGGTTCCGTACTCATTAGTTGTTAATTTTAGATCTGCTATTTTTTGATTATTTACATCATAAAAAGCAACTGTTGATTGGTAATTTGATTGAATTTTATTCTTGTTTTCAGAAGTTGATTGCAAAACTATTCCCTTAAAGTAAACGGTTTGTCCAGGCCTATAAATTGCCCTATCTGTAAAAAATATTGTTTTAGTTACTTTTTTATTTGTTTTATAAGGCTTACTCAAATAGTAAGAATCTTTACTATTAAAGCGATCATCATCAAAATAAAAATCTACATAAAAATTTCGATAATCGGAATTTGGCAACACTTTAAAAAAACCATCCTTATCCGTTATTTTAGTTCCAAATAATTTAGTTTCATATTTACGTAGTGTGTAATTATACTTTTCATAAAACAATTTAGCTTTTACACCAGATATTGGATTGCCACCACCTCTATCCACCACAAAAAACTCTTGTTCTCCAGCATTATTTACCCTTGATAAATAGCTCAAATTAGTTACCCAAAAGGGAGTTAATGTTATAGCTTCTTTTGTTTTAGTAAACGTTTTATTTGTTGCCGTTAGTAATAAATAAAAGCCTTTTTCTTGCTCGTCAATTTTAATTTCACCACTATGTGTTCTAAAATCTCCATCATTAATTAATGTGGTAGCCCATTCCTTTATTGGTTTTAAGGCTAAAATTTTATCCAATCTTTCTTGATAATTATTGTTTCTACTCCATCGCTTAAACAAATCGTAATTTACCTTTACAATTTTATGGTGCACTTTATTAATATTTTTATAACTTATTAGTGCTTTTATAGCTTGTTTAGGAACATTTGCTTTTTCTATTTGTACGCTTAAAGCTTTTGTTTTAATTTGATATTTTAAACCTTTACACAAATCTGTTCCATAAGTATTTGGATAGTTTTTGATGGCATAATCACATAATGAAATTGATTTTTTTAAATCCCATTTATATTTTTCTGGCATATTTATCTTGTATGCATTTCCTCTTTTTTGATGAATTTTAGCAAGCTCACAAACTATTTCTGGTGTAGTTGGTGCACCTAAATGTTTAGCATACAAAAAACTTAAAGATTTATAGTATAAAGAATCTGCATCATTAAAAACAGCATTATTCTTAACAAATTTTAACCGTTTTAATTCCACATCAATTAAAGCCGTAGGGTTGGTATCATTTAAATGAATTTTAGTTAGATTTTGTAAGGTTTTTAAGGCATAAAACTTTAGCGAATTACTTTCTTTACTAGTAATATCTAGCTTATAAAAAGTATCATACGGAGCTATATAAGCAGTGCTATCCAAAACAAATTCATAAATAGGTTTGGTAATATTAGACTGTTCATTCATAAAAAAATCTACTGCTCGATGTGCTAAAAAATCATACAAAAAAGGGCGATATTGGCTTGCACTATCTGTAATAATAATTTCGCTAAATGTTTCTGTTGGAGTTCGTTTTAAACTTTCTATATCTTCAATAGAAAGTAAATATTGTTGCGTAATAACTTCAATAATTTTAGTTAAATCCCATGTTAAAATATCATCATTTTTAAAATTAACTGTTGCAGTTCTACCGCTAATTTTCCATCTATTTCGTTGATAATATTGCCAATACATCTCAGCAATAATAGAGTGTATAACAGGGTCAGCAGGATAGCTAGATTTTGTTGCCTCTAAAGTTAATTCTTGTATTGTGCTCACAAAGGCATCTTCTTGCACATAAGATTGCAATTTTGCCTTTATCATTAAAGATTTAATTAATTGTTCATGGTTTTCTTCCGCTTCTGCTTTAGCAAGAATTGTTTTAACTTCTGCCAAAGCAGATTTTGTTAAGCCATTTTGCTCTAAAGAATCTACAACTGTCCATTCTGTTTTATAAACATCCCCTTTAGCATAAATTAATAATGGTTTATTATTTTCTGCTTTATTTACATTAAAGGTAGAGCAACCTACTACAGCTATTCCTAGTACTAAAACTATTAAATGTAATTTTCTTATAATCGTTTTCATATTTTTTAGATTTAATAAAAATACCTTCACAAAAAAAGCACTTTTTAAAGATAGATGTATTCCGATAAACTATTGCATAAATTATTCCATAAAAAAACCTCTCGAATTTATTTCGAGAGGTTTTTCTACAATTTTTATACTTGTTTAATGAGTGGTTACTGGCTCTATATTAGCTTGCATAACTTCATAATCAGGTCCTTCTTTATAAATAAACGCTACAATTTCGCAATTATCTTTATCCCAGTTAGTTGCTAAAGTATAAGTAAATGTTTTATCATCAATCGTTCCTTGAGTTGTGTTTGTTATAACATCTCCCCATATTGGATTTACAGCACCCCTAAGTACATGTCGGTGATCATAATCTGGAATATCTACTCCATTGTTTAATTGCCAATCAATAATATGGTCTTCAATAATATACACTTGTAATCTATAAATTGCTCCTTGATCACCCTCTAATAACCATTCCGATTCCACATCAATTGTTACCTCACGATTAGCATCATCATAAGTTGTTTCAATTTTAATTTCTGCTTCTGGCTCTAAATCCTTTAAAGAAACTATTTCAGCTTCCCATTGTGCTGCCGGAATTGCAGTTCCATTAGTAATTCTCGACACCATACCAGAAGGTAAACCAAAAGGTTGAAATTGAGTTGCGTAAGCATTTCCTGCTGGCGTTCTAAAATCTGTTTCGTAAGATCCTGCGCCTGTATGAGGCTCGTTAAAAGTTGTGTTACCAGCATGTAACGCTATTGGTATAATTTGGTCTCCATAAACGCTAACTAATCTTTCCATTTCTACAGCTGCAGCAGGGCAAGCAGTACAAAAATGACCAGTAAATTCTTCCATTAATATTCTTCTTACAACAACAGTACTATCTCCGGTTTGAGGCGTTATACCTTCTTGCAATGGGTGTTCTATTTTATCGCAACTTGTAAACGAAACGATAGCAAAAATAGTAAGTATGGGTATTAATTTTTTCATGATTTTAATTTTATGTTCTTAGTATTGTCTTTTAGCTATTAAAAGCTACTTGTAATGCTTAATGTTAATCCATTTGCTGCTGGTACAGTTCTACAAACTCCTCCTACACAAAATATTCCTGCCCTTTGTCTTCCATAACCTAATTGAAAACGATTTGCTCCTTTTACATATCCTGCAGAAGCAAAGTAATAATGTATTCTATCACTTGAAATATTGTTACCGTAATTGTATTGATCCATTATTGCAACAAACCAATGAGGAGAATAAGAGTACTCTATTAAAACTGTAGCCCAATCTTGTTGATCTTGTTTGGTAAATAAACCTTGAATTTCTGCACGTATTGCATGTTTTTTATTTAATTTATAAGTCATATCAATAACACCAACATTGGCATACACATCAGGGTATTTTGAAGGTGCTTTTCCTTGAATAACTGCCTGATTAAACACCATGTTAGAATAAGTAAAAATACCTTTTAGCTTTTTGCTAAATTTCTTTGTTATTTCAACGTTTATTTCTTCGTAATATTTTTCATCTCCTACAGAAAACATGTTACTGGTGTATCCCATTTGCGTTGTGTCAGTTGCAGGCAAAGCTGTAGAATCTATATTGTAAATAGTAGAATAATTTAATAAAATACCCATGCCGTACTTACCTCCTAGTAAGGATTTCTTTTTTAATTTATAAACCAACTCTCCTTGAAAAGCCATTTCACCATTAGGTTGTGTTGCATAAGGATATAATGTAGCTAATAAATTGTATGTATGTTGCCTTGTTAAAGCAGGTATGTAGTTAATTTGTAAATCTTGTAAAGAAGCTCCTCTATCAGACCTAAAGCTCATATTGTCATTTCCTTTAGCAGATAATGTTACTCCAAATCCTCTAGTAGAATAAGCTGTTTCTGCATAAAACGCATGTCCTTTTTTATAAATAAAACCGTTATCAGCTGATGGATCATTAATCTTTTCAGCATACTCACCATTTAAGCTAATTTTTTTATGTCTTAATAAAAACCTTCCTGAATAAGCCCCTACATTTTCTGGCAAATTGTATTGCGAACTTTGATCTGCCTGGTATTTACTAATAAAACTACCTCCTAAAGTCAACTTTGTTTTACTGTCTTTTAAAGCACCTCCAACAAAATCATTAACCATTAACTCTCCATCAACTCCTCTAAGGATACCTTCACCTTGCTGAAAATAAAAACGTTGAGTTCCAATAATTCCTTTTACATATAACCCTTCTCTAAGTTTATAATTAATACGTACACCATCCATAACATTATCATAACCTAAACCACGTGCTTCGTAAGTTCTAAAAATCAAACCATTACCAAATTGTTCGTAATAATTACCTACTGTAACCGTCATATCATCATTTGTATAAGAAGCAAAACGGTAACCTATTCCATTACCTTTATATTGAGCAGGAAAACCTTGCAAAGCATTCATATAACTTTCGTACCTGAACCCTGCACTAAAATTACCATTGGTATAAATGAAATTTGCAAATCCATTCATTAACACATCTTCAGGAGGAGTTTGATTTGCTCCAATAGCACTATCTACCTTATAATGTTGCAAGTCCATTCCAAAATTTCCATGCACTTCTCCTCTATTAAGGATTTCGTCAATTTTTTGAGCGTTAGCATTAAATGTAATCGACAAAATAGTAATTAATGTAAGTAGTTTAAATCCTTTAAAACTCATTGAAAGTAATTTTTTATAAAAAATGATAAAACAAAAATAAGCCCGAAGATATTAAAAAATCGGGCTTATTCTAATTATTATTGAATTCTTATTATTTTAATGTTTTAGCTCTTTTCCTGCAGCCAAAGCTTTAACAGCTTCATATAATGTATCCTCATCTCCTTCACTATAAGAGTTATGCTGCCAAACAATTTCACCTTTACCATTCAATAAAAATGTATGTGGTACATTATTAACATTTAATGCTCTTTTTAAATCTTGATTCATATCGATATAAACCTCATAATCCCATCCTTTACCATTTACATAAGGAGCAACTTTACCTGCATTTCTAGCATCATCAATAGAAACAGCAATTAATTTTACTCCTGTTTCCTCTACCCAATCATCATATACATCTGCAATGTTATTTAGTTCTCTTTTACAAGGACTACACCATGTTGCCCAAAAATTAATAATCATTGGCTTACCATCATTGTTAAAATCTGAAGTATTTACTTTAGACCCTTCCATATCCGTAATAGTAACCGAAGGCATACTTCTGTTTTCTTTTTGAGAAAAAGTAGTTAAACTAATGATTACTAATGCAGATAATAAAATTATTTTTTTCATAATATATTTTGTTTTTTTGATTAAAAAAAGATTTAAAATGAAGTGGCAAATGCTATGCCAAACCTACATACTTAATTTTTTATTTTAATAATTTAGTAAATTCAAATTTAGTAAAATGAATTATATCAACAACAAAGTTATTTAAACCGATATTGGAATCCTATTTTAAGGCAATTGAAATTTAGAATGTAAACACAGTTAGTATTACACCTAAATTGCTTAAGTTTGATGGATATAAACATAAAAACTATAACTATGATTAAAAAAATACTTTTTGTTGCATCAATTTTTGTTGCTGGCTTTGCTTCTGCTCAAAGCTTTCAGTTAATGGATCATAACGATGTTGATATTTCTGGAACTACCCATTACGAATATGGAACCCCTAGTGATTTAGGTAATACTAAATTTCATATACAAAATCTAACTAATGGCTTAAAATCTTTCGCTTTAAAGGTTGAAAAAATTCATGTACCATATAATAATAGTGGATTATCTTGTTGTTTCGGGCAAGCTTGTTTCTCTGCCTCTGCAACGGTTTCTGGTACGCAAATTATTAACAATGGTAGTGGTGATAATATTATAAGTAATGGAATTTACACAGAGCTAAAAGTATCTCCTATTACATGGCCTTGGGTTGATTGTGCTATTGATAGTGCTGTATGGACAGTAACTGTTTATGATCCTTCTAATCCATCTGACGAATCTACAGCTACAATTATTTGGAGATGTGGAAATGCCCCTACATCTGTAGATGAAATTAACGCTTCAAATGTTAAACTATCTGCTTATCCAAATCCAACTTCTAACAACTTAACAATACAATATTCTGTTGATGGTAATTATGATAATATTGCTGTTGATTTATATGATGTTTTAGGTCAAAAACTAATTTCTCAGAGCCTAAACAATAGAGGTGGAAAAACTAATCTTGACGTGAGTGCTTTAAATGCTGGAGTTTATTTTTACGCAATTAAAGTTGACGGACAAACAATTAGAACAGAAAGACTTATTGTAGAGTAAGCTATTTATCTACTAAAATTTTAGCGAGTATTGGAATTCCAATACTCGCTTTTTTATTTATAACAGTTAAATTTTTCATATTATTTAAATCTATTTTATTGGGATCAACAAGGTAGGTTGAGCATTTTTCTGGAATATAGTCAATAATATTTGCTGCTGGATAAACAGCCAATGATGTTCCAACAATTATTAAAATATCCGCATCTTTACAAAGCTCTTCCGCAAGCAGCATATTAGGAACAGCTTCTCCAAACCAAACCACATCTGGCCTGAGCTGGCTATTTTTGCTGCACAAATCGCCTAAATTTAGCATAGCTCCATTAATTTTTTGAATAGCACCTGTTTTTGTGCTTCTCGATTTTAAAATCTCTCCATGTAAATGTAAAACATTAGAAGAACCAGCTCTTTCATGTAAATCGTCTATATTTTGAGTAATTATTTGAACATTAAAAAACGCTTCTAATTCTGCCAAGCAAAAATGCGCTGAATTTGGCAAAGCATCAACAACCTGCTTTCTTCTTAGGTTATAAAATTCTAAAACGGTTTGAGGCTGTTTTTCCCATGCTTCTGGTGTAGCAACATCCATAATTTTATAATTTTCCCATAACCCATTATTATCTCTAAAAGTTTTTAAACCACTTTCGGCACTAATACCAGCACCAGAAAAAACAACTATTTTTTTCATTTAAATCAATTATTAATGAAGTAAATTTATTTATTCTCAACAAATTAACAACACCACTATACTTACTAAAAAAAACACCATTACTTTACGCCCAAATGATGGCTATACCCCAAATTTTATTGCTACTTTTACGGGTTTTAGTAGATTAAATAATATATGGCAAAATCACGCAAAGATATAGAAGCATTAGAGTATCATTTCCAGGGTAAACCTGGTAAAATTGAGGTTGTACCTACCAAACCTTACTCTACCCAAAGAGATTTATCTTTGGCATACTCTCCTGGTGTTGCTATTCCTTGCAAAGAAATTTCTAACAATAAAGATGATGTTTATAAATATACCGCTAAAGGAAATTTAGTTGCTGTAATATCTAACGGCACTGCAGTTTTAGGATTAGGCGATATTGGACCAGAAGCCTCAAAACCAGTTATGGAAGGTAAAGGGCTTTTATTTAAAATTTTTGCTGATATAGATGTTTTTGACATTGAAGTAGATGCAAACAATGTAGATCTTTTTGTAAATACTGTAAAAGCTATTGCCCCTACTTTTGGAGGAATTAATTTAGAAGACATAAAAGCACCTGAGTGTTTTGAGATTGAAGATCGATTAAAAAAAGAATTAAATATTCCTGTGATGCATGATGATCAGCATGGAACAGCAATTATTTCATCAGCAGCAATGCTAAATGCGGTAGAATTAGCCGAAAAAGAATTAAGCAAACTAAAGTTAGTGGTAAGTGGTGCTGGAGCATCTGCAATGTCATGCTCAAAACTATATGTTTCTCTTGGTGTAAAAAAAGAAAACATAATAATGCTAGACAGTAAAGGCGTTATTAGAACAGATAGAAAAAACCTTTCTAAAAGTAAAAAAGCTTTTGCCACCAATAGAAAAATTGACACCCTAGAAGAGGCTTTAGAAGGAGCTGATATGTTTTTAGGATTGTCGCAAGGAGGCATCTTAACAAAAGAAATTCTAAAAAAAATGGCTAAAAACCCTATTGTTTTTGCTTTAGCAAACCCTGACCCAGAAATTGCTTATAAAGATGCCATTTCTTCTAGGGAAGATATAATTATGGCTACAGGAAGATCTGACCATCCTAACCAAGTAAATAATGTTTTAGGTTTTCCATTTATTTTTAGAGGTGCTTTAGATGTTAGAGCTACCAGTATAAATGAAGCAATGAAACTAGCCGCAGTAAAAGCTGTTGCTGAATTGGCTAAAGAAGCTGTACCTGAAGAGGTAAACGAAGCCTATGATGAAAGAAATATAGTTTTTGGAAAAGATTTTATCATACCCAAACCTTTAGATCCAAGATTAATTACTACAGTTGCTCCAGCAGTAGCTAAAGCAGCTATGGAATCTGGCGTAGCACAAATTAATATAGAAAACTGGGAAGTTTACAAAGAAGAGTTATCAAAAAGATTAGGTTTAGATAATAAACTCATTAAAAATGTTACTGAAAAAGCAAAAAGAAATCCTAAAAAAGTTGTTTTTGCTGAGGCTGATAATTACAAAACATTAAAGGCTGCTCAAATTGTAAGTGAAGAAGGAATTGCAAAGCCTATACTCTTAGGAAAAGTTAAAAAAGTTAAAGAATTGGTTGATGAATACCAATTAGAATTAGGCGACATTCCTATTATTGATCCAAGAAGCTCGAGCGAACAAGAACGAAAACAAAAATTTGCTGAATTACTTTTTGAAAAAAGAAAACGTAGAGGTATTACACTAGTAGAGGCTAGAGACTTAATGAGAAGTAGAAATTATTTTGGTTCTGCAATGGTAGAGGTTGGACAAGCA
Organism: Vicingaceae bacterium; assembly: GCA_049608005.1. Classification (GTDB taxonomy): domain Bacteria; phylum Bacteroidota; class Bacteroidia; order Flavobacteriales_E; family Vicingaceae. Next base: position 27,052 of record JBMYXB010000002.1, on the reverse strand, counting down.
GATGCTTTAATTTCTGGTTTAACAAGAAATTATGCCAGTACAATTCGTCCAGCATTACAAGTTATTGGAACAGATGACGATGTAAGTAAAATAGCAGGAATGTATATTTTATTTACCAAGCACGGCCCGTTCTTTTTTGCTGATACCACTGTAAATGTAAATCCTTCTGCAGAAGATATTGTAGCTATAACAGCTTTAGTTGCAAAAATTGTTGCCAGGTTTAAAGTTACACCAAGAATTGCTTTACTGTCTTATTCAAATTTTGGCTCGGCTGAAGGAGAAGACCCTATTAAAATGAGAGAGGCCACTAGGATGTTACATGAACAGCACCCTAACATAATTGTAGATGGAGAAATTCAAGCAAACTTTGCCTTAAATAAAGAATTAAGAACAGAAATCTTTCCTTTTTCTGAACTTGCAAGAAGAAATACAAACACCTTGATATTCCCTAACCTTTCATCAGGAAATATTGCTTATAAATTGATGCAAGAAATGGGCGATACAGAAGCTATTGGTCCTATTTTACTAGGAATGAAAAAGCCCGTTCATATTCTTCAACTAGGAAGTTCAGTAAGAGAAATTGTTAACATGGTAACGATTGCTGTTGCAGACGTACAAACAAGAAAATAATAATGATAGCACAGATTAACGGAAAACTAATAGAAAAAACACCAACCTATGTAGTTATAGATTGCAACGGTGTTGGCTATGAGTTAAAAATTTCATTAAATACATTTTCTCAAATTGGAGACACAGATAAATGTTTGCTTTTTACACATTTTGTAGTTAGAGAAGATGCTCAACTTTTATACGGATTTAAAGAAACGAGCGAACGAGAATTATTTAGATTATTAATTTCTGTATCTGGTGTTGGATCTGCTACAGCAATGATGATTTTGTCTTCTTTATCTCCAAATGAAACCAAAGGAGCAATACTAACAGGAGATGTAAATACATTAAAAAGTGTTAAAGGAATTGGAGCAAAATCTGCCGAAAGAATTATTATAGATTTAAGAGATAAAATTGGAAAAGTAGATGAAGCAACAACAATTTCTTTATCTACAAACAATACCATTAAGGAAGAAGCGTTAAGTGCATTGGTAATGTTAGGTTTTGGTAAAAGCCAAGCAGAAAAAGCCTTAACAAAAATAATTGCTGAAGGAGATGAGTTATCTGTAGAAGGACTTATCAAAAAAACACTTAAAAAACTTTAGTAATAAATTTTATAGTTGAATTTAAAAAAGAAAACATATAATAAAATTGCTTTAGTTATTGGTTTTTCATCCCTTCTTATGGTTGTAAACTGGATAACTAACCCTGCCCAATTAAGTGCAAATCCACAAGGGAATAACCCGCTTGATTATGAGGTTGAAAAGTTTCCTATAGATTCTCCAGATATTGATTTGCCTTTTCCTTTTAAAGATGGAATAGGCGGCCCTGGAACAGGTAAAAGAAGCGGTTTGTTTTTAAAAAATCCTAGCAATATTACCACTGGTTTTGAGTACGATCCAGAAACTGGAACTTACAACTATTCCGAAAAAATAGGTGATAATTACTTTAAGTATCCAACTTACATGGATTTTGATGAGTATATTAATTATGATTCTAAACAATCGTTGCAAGATTATTGGAAACAAAAATCTGAAGCAGCAGATTTAGAAGAAACCAAAGGGTTTAGACCTAAACTTACCGTAAAAGGAGAAGCTTTTGATCGTATTTTTGGAGGTAATGTAATAGATATTAGGCCGCAAGGGTCTGCAGAATTATCTTTTGGAATAAATCGTTCTACAAGAGATAACCCAGCATTACCAGCTAACCAAAGAAGTACCACAACATTTGATTTTGACCAACAAATACAACTGAACGTAGTTGGTAATATTGGAGAAAAATTAAAAATCAGTACCAGTTACAACACCGAAGCGACATTTGATTTTGAAAACCAAATGAAAATAGAATATACTGGTTATGATGATGAAATTATTCAAAAGATAGAGGCTGGTAATGTTTCTTTACCCTTAAAAGGACAGTTAATTACAGGCTCTCAAACATTATTTGGTATTAAAACACAATTAAAGTTTGGAAGACTTACCGTAACAAGTGTTTTATCACAAGAAAAAGGAGAGAAAAAAGAAATAAATGTGCAAGGTGGTGCTCAAATAAAAAAGTTTGAGAAAGAAGGCTCTGATTATGAACAAAATAAACACTATTTTTTATCACATTATTTTAGAGACACTTACGAAAACTCTCTATCTACCCCTCCATTAATTAGTTCTAGAGCAACTGTTACTAAAGTAGAAGTTTGGGTATCTAACAGAAATTTTTCTACTACAGATCCAGTAAAAAACATCATTGGATTTATGGATTTAGGAGAAGGTTCGCAATCAACAATTTACAACGATGCAATAGTTATTGATAACAACACTGCTCCTAATGTTAACTTTTCTGATAACAATGGAAATAATTTATATTTTAATATTGCCGACTCACTATCTTCTCCTTATAATACTGAAGAAATTAGAGGTTTTGTTAATGCCAGTCAAGAATTACAGGCTAGAGGTTATGAAAACGGAATTGATTTTGAAAAATATGAAAATGCTAAACTATTAAACCCAAACTCCTACACCTTAAATCCTCAACTAGGTTATATTTCTTTAAATTCTGCTTTAAATTCTGATGATATTTTAGCAGTATCTTTTCAATACACATTGGATGGGCAAATATATCAAGTAGGAGAATTTTCTACAGATGGAGTTAATGGAACTGAAGGTTTGTATGTAAAACTGCTTAAAGGAACAAACATAAACACCAACATTCCTACTTGGGATTTAATGATGAAAAATGTATATGCTTTAGGAGCTTTTAATATCTCATCAGCAGATTTTTATTTTGATGTATTGTATAACAATCCTGCATCAGGAGTTCAAATTCCATTTATACCAGAAGGAGAAGTGAATGGTTTACCCCTTATTAGTGTTTTAAATTTAGATCGATTAAACAACAATAATCAAGCTAGTCCGGATGGAGTATTTGATTATATTAATGGAATTACAATAAACTCTAACAACGGCAGGGTTTATTTTCCTGTTTTAGAACCTTTTGGATCTCATTTACGCAGTAAATTTTCTAACCCAACAACAGCTAATAAATTTGTATTCGATTCCTTATATCAAACAACCAAAATTTTGGCAGAGCAAGATGCTTCTAAAAATAGATTTGTTATAAAAGGACAATATGCCTCTTCATCAAGTTCTGATATTTCTTTAAACGCTTTAAACATACCCGAAGGATCTGTAGTAGTTACTGCTGGAGGAGCATCTTTAACCGAAAATGTAGATTATACGGTTGACTACAATTTAGGAAGAGTAAAAATTATAAACGAAGGGATATTACAATCTGGCACACCAATAAAAATATCTTTAGAAAGCCAATCCTTATTTAATGTACAAACAAAAACCTTAATGGGAACGCGTTTAGATTATAAGTTTAATGAAAATTTTAACATTGGTGGTACAGCAATAAAATTATCAGAAAGACCATTAACTAATAAAATTAACATTGGTGATGAACCTATTAATAACACCATTTTAGGGTTTGATTTAACCTACTCGCACGAAGCACCATTTTTAACACGTTGGGCAGATAAACTACCAATATATAGTACTAAAGAAAAATCTACCATAACTATTGAAGGAGAGTTTGCTAAACTATTGCCTGGCAATCCTGGAGCAATTGGCAAAGATGGAACAGCTTATTTAGATGATTTTGAAGGAAGCCAATCAACCATAGATATGAAAACAGTTTCTCAATGGAAATTAGCCAGTACACCTCAAGGCCAACCAAGCCTTTTTCCTGAAGGAGAATTTCCTTTATCTAACCAATTAGATTATGGTTTTAACAGAGCAAAATTAGCTTGGTATAATATTGATCCTTTGTTTTGGAGAAACGATTCTAGAACGCCTTCTCATATTTCTAACGACCCTGTGACACAATCCAACCATTACTCCAGAGAAATTTTACAAACAGAAGTATTTCCTTTTAAATCTCAACAAAACGGAACAACTCAAAATATAGCTGTATTGGATTTAGCTTATTACCCAGCAGAAAGAGGACAGTATAATTTTGATGACGGAAATGGTATTGGTGCTGGTATTGACGGAGATGGAAATTTAATAAATCCATCATCGCGTTGGGGAGGTATTATGAGAAAGGTAGAAACTACCGATTTTGAATCTTCTAACGTTGAATTTATTCAGTTTTGGATGATGGATCCTTTTAATGATGAAGACGGAGACCCTAATCATTCTGGTGGTCAATTATATTTTAATCTAGGAGATATTTCTGAAGATATTTTAAAAGATGATAGAAAATCGGTAGAAAATGCAATGCCAAACTCTGCCATTGATTACAGCACGGGTGTTGGGGCTAATTTAGTAGATACTACAATTTGGGGTAGAGTACCAACAGTGCAAGCTTTAGTAAATGCTTTTGATAATAATCCTGCTACTCGTCCTTTTCAGGATATAGGTTTAGATGGATTAAATGATGCGGATGAATTAGCCTTTTTTGGATCTAATTTTGGAGATGATCCATCAGCAGATAACCACCACCATTTTAGAGGAGATGATTATGACAATCAGGGCTTAAGTATTCTTGAGCGTTATAAATTTCATAACGGAGTACAAGGTAACTCAAATACATCAGAACAAGATCCTAATTCTGGTTATTCTTCTGCGGCTACTACTCGTCCTGATATTGAAGATATTAATGGTAATAATAATTTAGATTTTAGAGAAAATTACTTTCAATACTCTTTAGATATTTCACCTTCAGGAATAAACCCATCAAACGTAGGTAGTAATTACATAACCAATGTGTTAGAAACAAGTGTTAAAACTCCAGATGGAAGCACAAAATTAATTCGTTGGTATCAATTTAAAATCCCAATAAGAGAGCCCGAAGAAGTAATTGGTAATATTCAAGATTTTAAATCTATCCGATTTATGAGAATGTTAATGAAAGGGTTTAATAAAGAGGTGGTATTAAGGTTTGCTAAATTAGAATTAGTAAGAGGAGAATGGAGAAAATACTCAGGAAGTTTATTAAGCCCTGGTGATTTTATTGGAGATGATAATGATGAAACCAGTTTTGATGTTGCTGCAATTAATGTTGAAGAAAATAGTTCTAAAACTCCAGTAAATTACATTATTCCTCCAGGAATAGATAGAGAAATTAATCCAAACCCATCAACTGGTGGTAATACTCAGCAATTAAATGAGCAATCTTTGGTTTTAGATGTTTGTAAGTTAAAAGATGGAGATGCAAGAGGTGCATATAAAGTGATGGACATTGACATTAGAAGATATAAACGATTAAAAATGTTTATCCATGCCGAAGAAAGTGACCCTTCAAGCCCTTTAGCTGATGAGGATTTATCGGTATTTATACGAATGGGGTCAGATTTTGACAACAATTATTATGAGTACGAAGTACCACTTACAGTAACACCAAAAGGAACTTACAATACCGATAATAATAGCAATGAAGATGATAGGTATGTAGTTTGGCCCGAAGCCAATAACATAGACTTACAGTTTTCTAAGTTTACTGACATGAAGGTTTTAAGAAACAGCTTACTACCTGATGGAAATAGCGGAGTACAACTTATAAAACCTTATGAAAAAGCAGATGGTAAAAACACCATGAGAATAAAAGGTAATCCAAACTTTGGTGATGTTAGGGTGTTTATGATTGGGGTAAGAAACGCCAAACAAAGTCCGCTATCACCAGGTGATGATGGTGAAGAAAAATGTGCTGAAATATGGGTAAATGAGTTACGTATGTCTGAATTTGATAATGAAGGCGGTTGGGCTGCAGTAGCAAGAATTACAACACAAATTGCAGATTTAGGAAACATTACCATTGCCGGAGATTATAGCACACCAGGTTTTGGTAGTGTTGAGCAAAAATTAAACGAACGACAACAAGAAACAAGAAAAAGTTACGACATCTCTACAAGTGTAGAATTAGGTAAATTTATTCCTGAGAAAATAGGAGTAAGTATTCCTATGTATTATAATGTTTCGCAAGGAGTAGTAACCCCAAGATACAACCCGCTTGATCCTGATTTAGAATTAAACGAACTCTTAGACAATGAAATTTTACCACAAGAAGCAAGAGATTCGATTGGCGAAAGAACACAAGAGGTAACTCGAAGAAAGAGTATAACTTTTACCAATGTGCGTAAATTAAAACCAAAAGGTCAAAAAAAATCACACTTTTATGACATCTCTAACTTTTCATTTAACTACGGATATTCCGAAGTAAAATACAGAGATATTAATACCGAGTTTGATAATAAGAAAAATTATAGAGGTGGTTTTGGATATTCTTTTGGAGCAAAACCTAAAAACTTTAAACCTTTTGCCAATGCAAAATTTGCTAAGAAAAAAGCATTTAAAATAATTAAAGATTTTAACTTCTTTTTAACCCCAAAACAATTTTCTTTTCAAACAAGTATGGATAGAATGTATTCTGAAAGAAGAACAAGAAACAACACAGGTTTTTACTTTGAACTACCTACCTACTTTCAAAAACACTTTTACTGGGATAGAATTTATGGGTTAAAATTTGATATTACCAAAGCCTTAAAATTTGACTTTAATGCAACCAACAATGCTACTATTGAAGAGCCACTTACCTATATTGGTAGCGATGGTAGCGTAATAGAAACAAGAGGTAGAGTAGATAATGCTTATGCAGATGAGTACCAATCTTGGAAAGATACTATTTGGGAAAACATTTGGGATTTTGGAACAAACACCCATTACCACCATAATTTTAATATCAACTATAAAGTTCCTTTAGATAAATTACCTGGGTTTAATTTTATTACCCTAACCACTAAATATTCGGGAGATTATGATTGGTTAAGATCGCCAATAGGTGCAGATAGTTTAGGGCACACCATTCAAAACTCAAACACTATTTCTGCCAATGCACAATTAAACATGACCAAGTTGCACAACCAAATAGGCTTTTTAAAGAAAGTAAATAAAAGAGCAAAAGAAAGACAAAAGCGAAGAGCATTAAATGCTCAAAAACCTAATAAAAACAAAACAAAAGCAGAAAATGCTATGGTTAGAGGTTGGAAACCTGGAGCACCAAAAGGAGATTTTAAATTTGAACTTAAAAAGTTTAAAGATTCTGATTCTACAAGGGTTGAACTTTGGCGTAAAATACTGCCATTTAAACCAATGGATCAATTTTGGTTAGCAACAATGAGCCTTAAAAATGTTACAGGAACTTACACCAGAAACAGAGGAACATTGCTTCCAGGATATAATCAAGAAACGCAATTATTAGGAGCTAACCCTGGATTTAGTGCTCCAGGATTTAACTTTATTTCTGGAATACAAGAAGAAGATTTTGCTTTAAAAGCAGCTCAAAACGATTGGATTGTTAGTAATGATTCTGCTGGATTAATTTATAATTACGCCACAACTTACGCAGAAAATTATAACATTAGAGCAACCGTAAGACCATTTAAAACTTTAAGAATACAATTAACTGCAAACCGTAATTACTCCAAAAACATTACCCAACAGTTTTTTGCTGTAGATGATAATTTTATTGATTCTATTCCTAACGGAGATGTAAGAGATGGATACTTTTTTGTAAACCCTGTAGAAACAGGTAATTTTAGTATGTCGTTTTTATCATTTAACACTGCTTTTATTGGTGATGATGAATTAGATAAATCTTCAGAAATATTTACTAATTTCTTAGAAGAACGAAAAAAAGTATCAAAACGTTTAGCAGATCAAAACAGTAATTCGGATGGATTTATTGGCGATTATTCAGATGGTTACAATGGCACTTCGCAAGATGTTTTAATTCCTACATTTATTGCAGCCTATTCTGGCAAAAGTGGCGACAAAATATCTTTAAAATCATTTACTAGCTATATTCCATTACCCAATTGGAGAATAACTTATGATGGGTTAAGTAAACTCGCTTTTGTAAATAGAATCTTTAAAAAATTATCATTAACCCACTCCTACAAATCTACATTAAACTATGGTTCTTTTACCTCTAATTTACTTTATCAAACAAATAGTGAAGGAGCAGTAGCCAGAGATATTAATGAAAACTTTATTCCAGAATATCAAATAGCAACGGTTTCTATTTCAGAAAGATTTTCGCCTTTATTAGGTGTAGATATGACATTAAATAATAATATGCTTTTAAGGCTAGAATATAAAAGAGATAGAAATGCATCTTTAAGCTTAGCCAACAGCCAAATAACTGAAGTAAAAGGAAGTGAATGGTCGGTTGGTACAGGGTATAAATTTAAAAATGTTAGAATGTTTAAAAAAGTAGCCGCAATAGATACCAGAATTGATGTTGGACTAAGAAAAAACAATTCTATCATAAGAAAAATAGTAGAAGAAGTTAATCAACTAACAGCAGGACAACGAGTGCTTTCTGTTAAATTTACGGCAGATTATAGAGTAAGTGCTAAACTTAATGTTAGGGCATTTTATGACTATGTTTCTACAAAGCCATTTATATCTACTAACTTTCCTACCTCTAATACAAATGCAGGTATAAGTTTAAGATTTACATTAACGCAATAATTTTTTTTAAAAACCCAAATGAAATGATACATTTGGGATATAGAATACTAATTTAAATAGAATACAAAATGAATGTTCCAGCAGAATTAAAATACACAAAAGATCACGAATGGATTAGAGTTGAAGGAGATACCGTTGTTATTGGTATTACAGAATTTGCCCAAGGAGAGTTGGGTGATATTGTTTATGTTGAAGTAGAAACTGAAGGTGAAACTTTAGCTCAAGAAGAAGTTTTTGGTACGGTAGAAGCCGTTAAAACTGTATCTGACTTATTTATGCCTGTTTCTGGCGAAGTAACAGCATTTAATGATGCGATAGAAGCTGCACCAGAAGCTGTAAATAATGATCCTTATGGAGATGGTTGGATGATAAAAGTACAATTATCTGATGCCAGTGAATTGGATGGACTACTTACTGCAGATCAATACAAAGAATTAATAGGATAATAAATAAAAGGCTCATCAAATTAAAAATTGATGAGTCTTTTGTATGAAGTGTAAAAACGTTTTATGCCTAAATCAACTTGGTATATTCCTGCTATATTGTGGGCTATACTTATTATTATTTTAAGCGGATTTCCTGGAAACAAAGTACCAGAACTACCAATTTGGCAATTTGATAAATTTATACATACAGTTATGTATGCTATTTTTTCGATATTATTACTGTTGCCCTATTTACAATTAAAAAAACAACCTTTAACTTATTTTATTATTATTTTAATTGGTGTTTTTTTAGGAGGTATTATGGAAATCTTACAAAACAACATCTTTATAAACAGAAGTGGCAATTGGTATGATTTTTTTGCAAACTGTTTAGGAACAGTTTTAGGCATCGTTCTATTTCCGTTTGTTATTAAATTATTACCGATTAATAAATTAATTTATAAAAATCACTTTTAATTATTATTTTTATAGATATAAATTTACAACTATGACATATTTATTACAATTTGAATTTCAAAAAGGTAAGCAGTCAGTCTATTGGCTCCCTATATTCTTAGAAGCAGATTCTATTGAAAAAGCTAATGAAATAGAAAAAAGCATCTACATTCGATTAAATAATTCTTTTGATAAGGTATTAAAACATTCTACTGAAGAATACTCAAAAGATATTGTTTCTAATAATCTTGTTAAAGATTACATTGAGGAAGAAAGAAAAGGAGAATTCACAATTTTAAATGTAAATGCAGAATTAGAAATAAATGAGGTTGATTCTAATGCAAACAAAGATGTTGAGTTTGATAAAGATTTTACACTTACAGAATATGATAAGGGTGTTATTTCTTATTTAGATTTTGGAAAGAAAAAAATATTAACAAGAAAATTATCAGATAATATTGATAATTTTAACGAATATTTGTTAATTAAATTAAAGCGTAAAGCTGGTATAATAAGAATGGAACCAAAAAAGAACCCCAAAGCAGATTTAGAAAAACTAAGAGGTACATTTACCTTAGCAGGTTTAGTATTATCATTATTTATAGTTTACGCAATGGTAAACTGGAAATTTTATGATGTACAGGCAGCAGAATTAGGTCAATTAGTTGTAGAGGAAGAGGAAGAAGATATTATTCCTATAACGGAACAAAACACGCCTCCACCACCTCCACCACCTCCACCGGCAGCTCCAGAAGTGATAGAAATTGTTGAAGATGAGGTTGAAGTTGAAGACATTGAAATTGACACTGAAATTGATGTTGATGAAGTTGTTGAAGTTTTTGAAGAAGAAGAAGAAATTGTTGAAGAAGAAGTTTTTACAATTGTTGAAAGTATGCCAGAATTTCCTGGTGGTCAGAAAAAACTATTTGAATACTTAAATAAAAGTGTAAAATTCCCTCCAGCAGCAAAAGCTAACGGAATATCAGGTAAAGTATATGTTAATTTTACCATTGGTAAAGATGGAGAAATTAGAGACATTAAAGTTTTAAGAGGAGTACACGATTTATTAGATAAAGAAGCTGTTAGAGTTGTTAAAGCTATGCCAAAATGGAAAGCAGGAAAACAAAGAGGTAAAGCAGTAAGTGTATCATATAACTTACCAATTAACTTTGTTTTAAGATAACACACAATATTATTTATATTTTAAAAATCCCAAAGAATAAATATTCTTTGGGATTTTTTGTTCTTAACCTTTTTAAAATAATTGGTGTTACAAAAGTTTACATTTTAAAAATAAAAAAGCCTTACATTTCTGTAAGGCTTTCTCTTGCTGCTCCCCCTCTAGGACTCGAACCTAGGACCCTCTGATTAACAGTCAGATGCTCTAACCAGCTGAGCTAAGGAGGAATTTATTACTGGTATTTTTGTTTCAATTTCAAAATTATTTCAGGATATTTTTTTAAGTTTCCTAAATAAGCTACACTTTTCATTTTTTTAATGTGGCGTTCAATTTTTAATGCTTGTTTTTTGCTTTCACATTCAATTAATAAATGTTGTTTCCAATCATTAGCCTTTTTAGTGTATGACTTATCGTAAAATCCTGAATTATGTTGTTTTAATCTGTTTTCAAAATCACAAGTTTCTCCAATGTAGAAACGATTATATTGTGTTGAAAACAAAATGTAAACAATATGTTTTTCAATTATCATTATGTTATGAACGTTCCCGTTTTCTCTAACCTCCCGATAGCTATCGGGATGAGCTAAGGAGGAATGATATAAATATCAAATCGGATGCAATATTAGTAGAAACTTTTAGATTATACAACTATATTTGCAAAAAAATTATAAAAAATAATCTCTTAATAAAAATGAGTAAAAAATACAATGTTTACGGTATAGGAAATGCTTTGGTTGATATAGTAACTGAGGTAAATGACCAATTTTTGGCAGATCATAATATAGAAAAAGGATTAATGACTTTAGTGGATGAAGAACAGCAGTCTAAAGTTTCTAAAGCTATAAATATGAGTAAAAGTAATAAGCAGTGTGGCGGTTCGGCTGCAAACTCCATTATTGCTGTTAGTCAATTTGGTGGTTCAAGTTATTATTCTTGTAAAGTTGCTAACGATGAACTAGGAACTTTTTATAAAGAAGATTTAAACGCTAATGGAGTAGATTCAAACCTTCAAACAGAAACGTTATCAGATGGTATTACAGGTAAGTGTTTAGTTATGACTGCCCAAGATGCTTCAAGAACAATGAATACTTTTTTAGGTATTACAGAGGCTTACTCAAAAGCAGAAATAAAAGAAGAGGCACTTAAAAATGCTGAATACTTATATATAGAAGGATATTTGGTTACTTCAGAAAATGGACAAGATGCAATGAAGCATGCTAAGCAGTTAGCTGAAGAAAATGGCGTAAAAACTGCAATCACTTTTTCTGACCCAGCAATGGTAAAGTATTTTAAAGACCCTATGACTGCTGTTGTTGGTTCGGGTGTAGATTTGTTGTTTTGTAACGAAGAAGAAGCGATGCTTTATACAGGAAAAGAAAACATAGCTGAAGCCAAAGAGGAGCTGAAAAAATCTGCAAAACAATTTGTAGTGACTTTGGGTGAAAAAGGAGCAGTTGCTTTTGATGGTGATACATTTATTGATATTGCACCTTATAGTGTTAATGCGATTGATTCAAACGGTGCCGGAGATTTATTTGCTGGTGCATTTATGTATGGTATTACTAACGGAAAAAGTTATGCAGAAGCTGGCAAATTAGCTTCTTTAGCATCATCTAAGGTGGTTACTCAGTTTGGCCCAAGACTTCAATTAAAACAAGCTCAAGAGTTGTTAAACAGCTTAGTTTAACCCTAATCCATAACTACTTGTCTTATCCTAAAATAAACATACTGTTTTAGGATAAGACATTTAATAAGCTGAGTTCAATAAACATCTAAAATTCAGCTTATAATTTTATAACACAAGCTATAGCTAGCTTATATCGGTAGCTAACGGGAGGTTTAAAAAACTTATTGTTTGTGTTACAGAACTTGTTTTATTAGTTCTTATATCGAAATCAGGTTTTAGGCACTAAGAAAAACCAAAATACATCCCCGAAGCAATAATTAAGCTAGATATTGTAACTCCAACTGTAACTGCTAAAAGCGACTTTTTATATTCCATATTAAAAATATAAGCTGCAATTGTACCAATGTAAGCACCAGTTATTGGTAGTGGTATCATTACAAAAATCATTAACCCCCAAGTTCCATATTTAGCAATGCTATTTTGAGTTTTGTTTTTTGCTTTTTTAGATAAGTAAACGGCACTTTTTTTATACTTTTTATGCTTCCATAAAAATTGATTCATAACAGTAATGCCTTTATAAAACAATGGAAACACTAAAATGTTAGCTGTCCATCCAATAATAAAACTCCACAATACAGGCAAACCATTAACAACCCCATACGGAATACCAACTCTCGCTTCGCCTAACGGAGAAATACTTATTAAAAATGTAACAATTATATCTGCTGTCATTTGTTTTTTTATTAAAAGCTATTTTAACAATGCAAAAAAACTAAATATTAGTTTGAATACCTTAAAAAAATATTTTTTTACAAGATTAGTTTTTATTCAACTTAAAATTAATGTTTAATCAAAAAAAATATTAATCGCAATTAGGGTATCTCTAAACATTTAATACTTTTAGCCTCAACAAATAAATTTTATGAAAAAGTATTTAATCCTCTTTTTGTGCTGCCTATTGTATGCTTACAATTTTTTAGCTCAAGATATAAGGTGCGAACACAAAGTACTTTCATTAGGAAAATTAAAAAACAACCAATTAAAAACAACCATTACAGGTATAAAAGAGGTAGATTTTGCACGAATTATTTATGGTATAAATAATTCTATCACTATTACCCCTTCCTTAAACAATAACTTTTTATTAGAACGAGAAAAGCATTTAGCAAATTTTTACCTAATGGAAATTCCTAATACAGGCGAACTAATTGTAACTTTTGGAATTGACTTGGTTAAGGTTAGCAATTATAATTTCCCGGTAGAACTGCAGTATTCAATAAACAATGTTATAAAATCTATAAAATTACCTTCATTACTAATTGATTCAAACCAAATAAACATTAATAAGGTTACTGAAGAAGAACCCTTAGCTGATAATAAAAAAGAAGACGCAAAAAAAACTCCAGTCAACGAACAAAAATACACCATTCAATTATTTTCACTTAATAATTTTTCGCAAAACCGTTTAAATTATTTTTGTAACAGGCATCATTTAAACATGGATAAAATAAAAAAGAAAAAATCTGGAGAATGGATGCTAATTAGTTATGATGAATTTAAAACCGAAAAAGCTGCTCACAAAATAGCTAAAGAGTTAGAAAGAAACAATGGATTAAAAAATGTTATTGTAGTAAAGATTCCTTAGTTTTTTACATCCTTATTTTTTCTATAAAGTAAGTATAATAGACACTTCAGTTCCTGCAACTTCTTTAGTGGAGTTATATATTTGATAAGGTCCTTTTATGGCACAATCTTTTTTAGACACTTTACTAATAAGGTCAATTCTACCTTTGGTTAAATCCATTCCTTTAGAGTCGTGGTATTGATTTTTACCTTGCTTTTCTTTTATACTTACATCAATCCCTACCCCATCATCAACAATAGTAATTATTAATTTATTTTCTTTTTTAACTACATCAACCACAATTTTTCCTTGCCGATCTCGAGGTAATATTCCATGCCAAATAGAGTTTTCAATAAAAGGCTGCAATAGCATAGAAGGTATTTTTATTGATTGAGGTTCAATTTTAGGATCAACATTAATTTTGTAGTTAAATTTATTTTGAAACCTCATTTCTTCTAACTTCAGATAAAGTCCTATGCGTTCAATTTCATCATCTAAATAAATTTCATTTACTAAAGAGCTGTCTAAATTTTTTCGCACTAACTTGGCAAAGCTAGAGAGGTATTTATTTGCCGATTTTTTATCTTGTCTGTTAATGTAATATTGAATAGAATTTAAAGCATTAAAAATAAAATGCCTATTCATACTAGAGTTAAGCGCTTGTTGCTCTAACTTTAACATTTTAGATTTATCTATAATTAATTGTGTTGATCTTTTATTTTCTTGTTGGCGTTCTTTTAATTTTAAAATGAGCCAAAAAGCACCAACAACAACTAAAATGCAAAGCACATAAAACCACCATGTAAACCAAAATGGAGGTTGTATTGTAAATGAAAAGCTAACAGGTTTAGTCCATGTTTTTAAATCAGTAGTAGCCGAAAGTTTAAAGGTAAAATCTCCTGCGGGAATGTTTGAGTATGTTACAAATTTAGATTGTGTTATAGGTTGCCATACCTCATCAAAACCAGCTAATTTAAATCTATACTTTACTTTATCTGGCCCAGTGTGGTAAATCCCCACAAAATCAAATGTTAAGTGGTTATTTTTATATTGCAACACCATATTATCTGGCAAGTTGGTAATTGGATTTATTGTTTTAGAAAATTTACTTAAATCCTTTTTTTCAAAAAACAAACGAATATCTTTTATTCTTACTTTAGGAGATGTTTTACTAGAACTAGTATGTTTTAAGTTATGCTTCATTAAACCATAATTTGTTCCAAACCACAAGTAATTATCCGAATCAATAAATGATGCATTTTGATTGCACTCTAAACTCTTAAGCCCATCTAAATTAGAATATCTAACAAAATCGTTATCAACAAAATGCTCTTTATCATTAATATATAATTGATAAAGCCCAAAATTTGTTCCTATCCATAAATTTCCAAAGTCATCTAAATTTAAAAAATTAATATTGTTAGAGGCATAATTATCGGGCAAACGAATTGTTTTAAAAACATCATTTTTATATACCATCAATCCATCACTCGTACCTATCCAAAGTCTTGAATGTTTATCTTTAACAATGCCCATAACACTGTTATCAGGTAAACCATCTACCACACTGTATGTTTTAGTAGTACTGTCTTTAAGGTTAAATTTTGTTAATCCATCAGATGAACAAAACCAAGTTGTAAAATTATCTTCTTTGTATATAAATCGGATATTTCTTTTTATTCCTAATGCATTGCTATAATCATAAATGCTATCTGATTTAACATCAACAACCGATAAGCCATCCTTTGTGCCAACCCAAATATTACCTTCAGCATCTTCGCTAATAGCATATATTTTTTTAGCGTTTAACCCATCTTCAACTCTATAATTTTTAAATTTTTCTCCATCATAAACAGAAAGTCCATCAGAAGTACCAAACCAAATACGATTATCCAATGCTAATAAACTGCACCAAACAGTATTGTTGGCTAAGCCATCCTTTTCTTTATAAATCGTATATTCAGTAGCACCAAATTTTGTAACACCTTCATCATAAGAAGATACCCAAATATTTTTATCCTTATCTTCTATAACCGACATGACAACATTACTCCCAACCCCATCCTCAATGGTATAACTTAAAAAATCTTCGTTAATAAATTTTATTAATCCTCCACCATCAGAACCGAAAAACAAATTGCCCTCAAAATCCTCTAAAACAACTTTAATATTATTCTCGGTTAACCCGTCTTTTTCAGTAAAATTGGTAACCTTTCCTTCATTAAATTTAGAAATTCCATTCTTAGAAACAAACCAAAAAGAACCATCTTTACGTTTTGTAAAACCCCTAATATGGTTACTTATTAATCCGCTATTTTTAGTTAGTTTAACACACGTGTCTTTTACTAAATGAAATACTCCCTTACCAAATGTTGAACACCAAATGCTATTATCTGTATCAACAAATAATTGCGTTGCATTTACATCAGGTATCGTATCTTTAATTAAATGATTATCTGTTACTAACAAAACTCCATTTCTGGTTGCCAGCCATTTATTATTTTGGTTATCTATCGCAATATTTCTAATGTAATTATTGTCCTCTTCTTGAGATAATGCCAAATAATTAAATTCATTATTTTCTAAATAAACTAATCCACCCCCATCTGTTGCAAACCAAATAACCCCTTTTTCATCTTCTTTAATTGATAAAACAAAATTTTGACTTAACTCTTCTTTAAAAACATAGTTTTTAAATTTCCCTTTATTATAAACAGTAACACCTCCTTGTGCTCCTAACCAAACCGCACCATTATTACCTGTAAATATTGCGCTAATTTGATTGCCCAACAAACCATCATTTCTAGAAAAATTTTCAAAGTTTACACCATCAAACTTTGATAATCCACCCAATGTTCCTATCCAAATATACCCACTAGAATCTTGACAAACAGCTCGTATTTGTGATTGAATTAATCCTTCTTGAATAGAGTAATTGGTAAAATTATATTGTTGAGAAAAAGTCTTAAAAAAACTAATTAAGGCTATTATTAATAAAAGGTTTTTACGCATCAACTGTTTACTTAAAATGTTTTTATAGCATTAATAAAGCCTGATAATTTTCTTCTGGCAACAGGTATTGCTTCTCCATTATCCATAATGGCTACATTGCCCTCATGCCTGTTAAACTCTTTTAAATGGTGTCTTGTATTTATAATATGAGATTTATGTACTCTAAAAAACGTATTTGGATCTAATACTTTTTCATAGCGAGCAATAGTCATACTACTTACACATTTTTTACCATCAACTAAAAAAATACGTGTATAACTCTCGTCTGCCACCAAATGTATAATATCTTGAGCTTTAATGATTTCGTAACCGCTTAAAGTTGGTACTGCTATAGTTTCTGATTTACTATCTGATTTGTGTTCTTCTAGTAACTGTTTAATCATGTTAAAATCTACATTACTAAAGCTTTTATTTTCAGTACTTACTTTAGCTACTGCTGCTTGTAAATCATCAATATCAATAGGCTTTTCTAAATAATCTATTGCCCCTGCTTTAAGTGCTTTTAAAGCAAATTGGTTGTGTGCAGTAATAAAGATAACGGAGAAATTCTTATCCTCTAAAGAGTTTAATAGTTCAAAACCATCTTCATTGGGCATATTAATATCTAAAAATAATAAGCTAGGTTGATGGGTTGCAATTAATTTTCTTGCTTCTTTAGCAGACCCTGCCTCAGCAACAACATTAACCTCCTCACAAAAATCATTTAAAATTAATCTTAAATTTTCTCTAGCATTTTGCTCATCATCAATAATTATTGTATCAATTGCCATAATAATAAAGTTTAGTGTTTTCTAAATATACACGTTTAAATTCTAAAAATTAAACATTAATATTTAATGGTAGTTATTGTTAATTATACGGTACAAGATAGTTATTAAACCGTAAAATCAAAATACATAAAAGCTAGTAAAATAATATTCATCAAACCTTATTTAAAGCTTTTTTATTGTTTTAATAAATTCTGATACTCTAGCACGAGCTACTGGCAAATTAATATTATTATGCATTACCGCATAACCACCCCCATCCTGTATGTAATCTGTTAAATGATCCATGTTTACAACATATTTTTTGTGTATGCGATAAAACTTTTTTGGATTTAGCATCTCCTCATAAACTTTTATTGTTCTGGTATCAAAAAACGCATTTCCATCAGTAAAATAAATATTTGTACAATTACCATCTCCTTCTAAATATAAAATAGACTTATCCTCAACAATTTTTATTCCTTTAGCGTGTGATATAGTTATTTTATTAGAGTTATTTTGATAGTAAATGTTTTCTGAAAAATTTTTGATAGAAGCTATGTAAGACTCTAAATTAGAAGCATCTTGATTGAACAACTTTTTAAATTCTAAAAGTTTTGTTGTTGCATCTTTTAAATCGTCAATATCTATAGGCTTTAAAATATAATGGATAGAATTTGCATTAAATGCCTTAATTGCATAATCTTTAAAAGCGGTAACAAATACAATCTGAAAACTACCACCCCTAACATCTTCTAAAAGCTCTAAACCTTCTTCACCACTTGGCATTCTAATATCTAAAAATACAGCCTCAGGTTTTTTTTTAGCAATTAAAGCTCTTGCTTCAGTAATATTTTTACCTAAGCCTATTACCTCAACCTCTGGACAAAATTCTGCCAACAACATTTTTAAATTCTCTCTTGCAAGAAGTTCGTCATCAATAATTATCGCTGTAATTTTTGCCATCCGTTAATTCCCTCCAAAAATACGTGCAAAAAAAGATCTTTTTTTACCGCTTCTTCGCTGATTTAAAGCTTTAGATTTTTTGGCTTGTCTTTTCATTCTTTTTTTAACCGCTTTGGTTTGTATATTTCTATGCCTCTTTCTACCGTCTTCAATTGCTTTTTCGCCAGCTTTCTTTTTTTCTACTTCTTGTTTTTCTAGCATCTTTTTTCTGTTCTTAACAGCTTTAGTTTCTTGCGAAAAAACTGAAAGTGAAAAAACAACAAATAACATTGCTACTACATACTTAAAACCTTTCATATTCGTTTAAATTCAATTAAAATCGAATTTACTAATTTTACCTTTACAAATGAAAAACTGGCTTTACATATTATTTATTCCTTGCTTTTTTTTAAGCTGTAGTAAAGATGAAAATGCAAACATCCCTTTAGTTAGGGTTGATATTACCATTTACACTAATGATCCTGCATACAACCCTATTGCAGTTCCTGGAACTTGGATGTATGTAAACGGTGGATCTAAAGGTATTGTTATCTATCGATCTTCTGAGGATAATTTTATTGCTTACGATAGACACTGCACTTATGATCCAAACAATACTTGCTCTATAGTTTCGGTAGAGAAAAACAACATTTCTTTATTGGATGATTGCTGCGGCTCTAAGTTTTTATTAACCGATGGGGCTGTTATTAAAAACCCTGCTTCGCTTCCTTTAAAACAATACAAAACTTCTTATGATGGAAGTGTATTGAGGATTTTTAATTAGCCCACCTAAATCTCTTAAAAAAGGAGAAATAAAAAAATCCCATCCGAATTAACGAATGGGATTTGAAATTTATAAGAGATTAAATTCTAGTATCTGTAGTGATCAACCTTATAAGGCCCTTCAACTTTTACATCAATATAATCAGCTTGTTCTTGTGTTAATGTTTCTAACTCAACACCAATTTTAGCCAAGTGCAATCTTGCTACTTTTTCATCTAAATGTTTAGGCAACATGTAAACTTCGTTCCCATAAGCTTCAGAATTATTCCATAATTCTAACTGAGCCAATGTTTGGTTAGTAAACGAGTTACTCATTACAAATGATGGGTGCCCTGTTGCACAACCTAAGTTTACCAATCTTCCTTCGGCTAAAACAAAAATTACATTTCCATTAATATCATACTGATCAACTTGTGGCTTAATAGTATCTTTTGTATTGCCATATTTACCGTTTAACCAAGCCATGTCAATTTCGTTATCAAAATGTCCGATATTACAAACGATAGTTTGATCTTTCATTGATTCAAAATGCTTTCCTTGAATAATGTTAAAGTTACCAGTAGTAGTTACAATAATGTTAGCTTCTTTACAAGCATCATCCATTTTCTTAACTTCATAACCATCCATTGCAGCTTGTAAAGCACAAATTGGATCAATTTCAGTAACAATAACTCTTGCTCCTGCACCACTTAAAGAAGCAGCAGAACCTTTTCCAACATCACCATATCCAGCAACAACAGCAACTTTACCAGCCATCATTACATCTGTAGCTCTTCTAATTGCATCAACTAAAGATTCTTTACAACCGTATTTGTTATCAAATTTAGATTTAGTAACAGAATCATTTACATTGATTGCTGGCATTACTAAAGTTCCATTTTTCATTCTTTCGTATAATCTGTGAACTCCCGTAGTTGTTTCTTCAGATAATCCTTTAATGTCTTTACATAATTCTGGATATTTATCAAAAACCATGTTGGTTAAATCTCCACCATCATCTAAAATCATGTTTAATGGCTTACCACCTTCAAACCCCATAATAGTTTGGTCAATACACCAATCAAATTCTTCGTCAGTCAAACCTTTCCAAGCATAAACTGGCACTCCTGTTGCAGCAATTGCAGCAGCAGCCTGATCTTGTGTTGAGAAAATATTACAAGATGACCAAGTAACCTCAGCGCCCAACGCTGTTAATGTTTCAATTAAAACAGCAGTTTGGATAGTCATGTGTAAACAACCTGCAATTCTTGCGCCTGCTAAAGGCTTAGAATCTCCAAATTCTTCTCTTAAACTCATTAATCCTGGCATTTCTGCCTCAGCAATTTTTATTTCTTTCCTACCCCATTCTGCAAGGGATATATCTTTAACTTTGTAAGGTAATTTTTCCACGCTTGTACTCATTCGTTATAATTTTATAATTTTTAAGGACGACAAAGTTAAGGAATAACTCAATAACTTTTATAAAATGCCTATTTATCAGTTAAATAACGTTTCAGAAACAATTAATGTTGGTGTTTGGAAAATTATAGAAACCGAAGAAGAGCTTGTAAACACACTAAAAAGTAAAGGGTTTGATACTACAACTATCTACCAAACAAAAAATAAGCAGCGTTTAAAACAATGGCTAGCTACCCGACTTTTGTTAAATACTTTTTTTGAAAACACAACCATTATTTATGATGACTTAGGAAAGCCTTTTTTAGATAACGGTTGGAACATCTCCATTTCTCACTCCAATGAGTTTGTTGCTATCATTTTAAATAAAAATGAAAGTTGCGGCATTGATATTGAAAAAGTATCAGAAAAAGTAGGAAGAATTAAACATAAATTTTTAAACGATTTAGATTTAAAAAACATTACAACTCCTGAACACTTAACCCTTTATTGGGGAGCCAAAGAAGCATTATACAAATACTACGGAAAAAAAGAAGTGCTGTTTATTGAAAACCTTTTTATCCATCATTTTTCCTCAAATCAATCCAATTTTACTGGAGAAATAAAAATGCCTGATTTTCAAAAAAAAATAAATATGGCTTGGGAAAAAATTGAAGATTTTGTATTGGTTTATACTTTATAGTTAAGTTTGCATTTAGAATGACTAAAATCAAAAACATATACCAATCCATCATTAAAAACTCTAATAAAGAAGTTAAAATGTTTGGAGTATTGATTGACCCTGACAAACAAAACGTTAGAGATCTTTTAGAAACTGTAAAAATTTGTAACGAATCTGCTGTAGATTTCTTCTTTGTTGGAGGGAGCATTATCACCAATGGAGACATGCAAAAAACAGCTCGATTAATTAAAGAAAACTCTCATAAACCAGTAATTATTTTCCCTGGAAATCCAGATCAGATTACCGAATATGCGGATGCAATTCTTTTCTTATCATTAATATCAGGAAGAAACCCGGAGTTCTTAATTGGACACCAAGTTACTGCTGCTCCCTTAATTAGAAAAACAGGCTTAGAAGTTATACCTACTGGTTATTTATTAGTTGATTGCGGAACAACTACAACTGCAATTTATGTAAGCGACACCAACCCTATCCCTCATAACAATGCAAACATTGCAGCCAACACTGCCTTAGCTGGAGAATATTTAGGTTTAAACTTAACTTATATTGATGGCGGAAGTGGAGCAAAAAAATGCATCTCTAAAGAAATGATTTCTAAAACTAAAGCTGCTAAAAATGGCCCATTAATTATTGGTGGTGGCATTAGAACTCCTGAAGCAGCTAAAGAAATTTACAAAGCTGGTGCTGATTTGATAATTGTTGGAAATGGAGCAGAAGAAAATCGTAACCTCATTAAAGAAGTTGCTCAAATGAAGCAGTCATTTAATTTACACAACGCTAAAGTGACTTTAAACTAGAGAGTAAATTCACCTTTTTTACTACATTATTTTTTTCAACTAAAAACCCTTGGAGGTTTATGTTGTCAATCAACATAAACCTCCAAGGGTTAAATGTTTCATTTATATTTTTTATTTGACTAAAAATCCTTTCCTAAAAAAATCTTACTAACCAGATTGCGGATCAAGTCCGCAATGACGGGAACAATATACCTCCAAGGGGTAAATGTTTTATTTATGTTTTTTTCTTTAACTAAAATCCTGTCAGGTTTATACTGATTAACAACATAAACCTGACAGGATTTAGAACTTCAATAGGTATTTTTACTCAGCAAAGATTTCATCTTAGCTTTTATAATGCAATAAAATATTACAAATACTTTTAGATATAAATGGTATAACTAAAAACTACACCAAGTTAAAGATAGGAATGCTATCATTTTTAAATTCAGCTAAACCCCTTGGAGGTTTATGTTGTCAATCAACATAAACCTCCAAGGGGTAAATATTTCATTTATATTTTTTCTTTAACTAAAATTCCTTTCCTAAAAAAATCTTAATAACCAGATTGCGGATCAAGCCCGCAATGACGGAAACAATATACCTCCAAGGGTTAAATGTTTCATTTATATTTTTTTATTTGACTAAAAATCCTGTCAGGTTTATACTGATTAACAACGTAAACCTGACAGGACTGAGAACTCCAATAGGTATTTTTTGCGTTAGGGATAGCAGCGGCATCTCCCGATTTTTTATCGGGAATAAAGCGAATAGCCCGTTTAAACGCCCAAATTAAAAACAGTTTTACAATAACCAGTCTATTTTACACTAGGATTCCTACACTGATTAAAATGTTAGAACAATCATACTTTTCTGTTCATAAAAAGAGAGTTTTTTATGTTCAACTTTTATTACCTTTGTGCTCCATTAATTTAAATATATGAGAATATGGTTTTAGATAAATTTTCAAGTCGTCATATTGGTCCAAGAGGAAATGATATTGACGAAATGCTTTCAGCTTGTGGAGCTTCTTCATTAGAACAATTAATTGACGAAACTATTCCTTCAAAAATTAGATTAAGTAAAGAACTTGATTTAGATGAAGCAATGACTGAATATGAATATTTAAGTCATATTAAAGCATTGGCAGGGAAAAACAAAGTGTTTAAATCGCACATTGGTTTAGGGTACAACAACACCATTACACCATCTGTAATTAAAAGAAATATTTTAGAAAATCCGGGTTGGTACACGGCTTACACGCCATACCAAGCAGAAATTTCTCAAGGAAGATTAGAAGCCTTATTAAATTACCAAACCATGGTAATTGATTTAACAGGAATGGAAATTGCCAACTCATCTTTATTAGATGAAGGAACTGCTGCTGCAGAAGCTATGATTTTAGCTTACAATAGCCGTAGTAGAGCTGCAAAAAAAGCTGGAGCTAATCAGTTTTTTGTTTCAGAAAAATGTTTCCCTCAAACAATCGACATCTTAAAAACTAGATCTAATCCATTAGGAATAGAATTAATAATTGGAGATTATACTTCTTTCGAGTTTAATGAAAATGTTTTTGGAGCAATTGTTCAATACCCAGATGTAACCGGACAAATAAATAATTATGCAGCATTTACTGAAAAAGCACATGCTAATGAAAGCTTAGTTATTGTTGCTGCTGATATTTTAAGTTTAACACAATTAGAAGCTCCAGGGAAATGGGGTGCTGATGTTGTTGTTGGAACAACTCAAAGAATGGGTGTGCCAATGGGATATGGAGGACCACACGCTGCCTATTTTGCAACTAAAGAAGCTTACAAAAGATCTATTCCAGGAAGAATAATTGGAGTTTCTGTTGATGCTCAAGGAAACAGAGCTTTAAGAATGGCTTTACAAACAAGAGAGCAGCATATTAAAAGAGATAAAGCAACTTCTAACATCTGTACTGCACAGGTTTTATTAGCTGTAATGGCAGGAATGTATGCTGTTTATCATGGTGCTGAAGGATTAAAAAATATTTCAGGCAACATTAATGAGTTAACAGGAAAATTAGCTGGATCTTTAGATGCTTTAGGATATAAAAGAGTAAACGATTCTTTCTTTGATACTTTAACTTACGAAGTTGAAGCTGATGTAAAAACAAAAATCAACGCTTTAGCACTAAATAAAGAAATCAATTTCCATTATTCTGACAACAGAATTTCTGTCAGTATTGGTGAAACTGAAAACATCCAAGACATTAAAAATGTTGTAGCTATTTTTGCTGAAGCTACAGGACAATCTCTTGATGAATTAAATGAGGTGAACGGTTTACCCGAAGAATTAAAAAGAACTTCAGGCATCTTAGAGTTTGAAATCTTTAACCAGTATCGTTCAGAATCTGAAATGATGCGTTACATTAAACGATTAGAAAATAAAGATCTTTCTTTAACACACTCAATGATTTCATTAGGTTCTTGTACCATGAAATTAAATGCTGCTTCAGAATTAATTCCGTTAGGATGGGACGAATGGGCAAACATTCACCCTTTTGCACCGCTTGATCAAGCTCAAGGATACCAAGAAATGTTGAAAGGTTTAGAAGATGACTTGTCAGAAATTACTGGTTTTGATGCTGTTTCTTTACAACCAAACTCTGGTGCTCAAGGAGAGTACGCAGGTTTAATGGTAATTAGAGCCTACCATGAAAGCAGAGGAGATCACCACAGAAACATTGCTTTAATTCCATCTTCTGCACACGGAACAAATCCGGCAAGTGCGGTAATGGCAGGAATGAAAATTGTTGTTACTAAATGTGATGAAAACGGAAATATTGATATTGCTGATTTAAGAGAAAAAGCAGAAATCCACAAAGACAACCTTTCTTGTACTATGATTACTTACCCATCTACACACGGTGTATATGAAGAAGGAATTATGGAAATGACTCAAATCATACACGATAATGGTGGTCAGGTTTATATGGATGGTGCAAACATGAATGCTCAAGTAGGTTTAACAAATCCTGCAAATATTGGAGCTGATGTTTGTCACTTAAACTTACACAAAACCTTTGCTATACCTCACGGTGGTGGTGGCCCAGGAGTTGGACCAATTGGAGTTGCCAAGCAATTAACTCCGTTTTTACCATCTAACCCATTAATTAAAACTGGTGGAGAAAATGCTATTTCAGCAGTTTCTGCTGCACCATGGGGAAGTGCTTACGTTTGCTTAATCTCTTATGGTTATGTAAAAATGTTAGGAACAGAAGGTTTAAAAGATTCTACTATTTCAGCTATTTTAAATGCTAATTATTTAAAATCTAAATTAGAAGGTAGCTACGGCATATTATATAGTAACAACAACAATAGAGTTGCACACGAAATGATTTTAGAGTGTAGAGACTTTAAAGCTGAGTCTGGCGTTGAAGCTGGAGATATTGCCAAAAGATTAATGGATTATGGTTTCCATGCTCCAACAGTATCTTTTCCGGTTGCAGGAACTTTAATGGTAGAACCTACTGAAAGTGAAAGCAAAGAAGAATTAGATCGTTTTATAGAAGTAATGATTGCGATCAGAAAAGAAGCTCAAGAAATTATTGATGGTAAATATGATAAGGAAAATAATCCTATCCAAAATGCACCACACACTTCTAAAGTAGTACTTTCTGATGATTACAACTATCCATATTCAAGAGAAACAGCAGTTTTCCCATTACCATGGTTAAAAGATTCTAAATACTGGCCAACAGTTGGTAAAGCAGATAATGCTTTTGGCGATAGAAATTTAGTTTGTAGTTGTGTAGGAATTGAGGCATATATGGAGGAAACGGTTTAAAAACTACCGTTTATACATTATAATGAACCGATAACTTATTTACATTTGGTTTTATAAAGGTTGTTTTCTATTTTCGAATAGATTAAACAACCTTTTTTTTTTAAAACCCATAGCTATGATAAAACTTTACATACTTATTCTTTCCTTTTTATTATCCATGCTTTGTACTGCTCAAAATGTTGGCAACAAAGGTTTTCAAAAGCTAAAAGGTAAACAAAACCCAGCCTCAATAAATAATCAACTTCCTAACACTTATATTCAACAAAACAAAAAAGCAACTGGAGATACCATTTGGTCAGAAGATTTTACAAATGGTTTTCCTACAGGATGGTCTGTTTATGATAGCACAGGAAATAATGCTGTTTGGATTATCCAGCCTCAAGGATCAGGAGCAATCCCTGATGCTAATTTTACAATGAATCAACTAAACATAGCTTCTAAAAGTGGAGGGAATTACATGCTACTTTATAGCGATTTATACAACTCTCCTGGACCAAGCAGCAATTATTATGAAATGAATTCATTTTTCCAAACTGCTGCAATCCCGCTAAACAATTTACCGGGAGTTATTGTAGAGTTTCAACAATCTTTTAGATGGTGTTGTGATATTTCAAACTCTAAAGCAGTTTTAACAGTAAGTACCGACCCTACTTTTACAACCAATGTCATGGAATATGATATTAAAGGAAGAATTGATAACAATACAGCTTCTCCTGACCCAATGAATATGTCTGTAAACATTTCTGCAATTGCTGCCAATTATACTGGAGATATTTATTTAAGATTTCATATTAAAAATGGAATAAGTGCCTATTATTGGATGATAGATGATATTCATATTGTAGAATCTCCAATAAACGACATACAAGTTTCTAACGGGTTTTACGGTTTTGATGGTTATCAATACACAAGAATTCCATACACACAGGTGCAACCAATGGATTTTTCAATTC
>JBMYXB010000001.1:0-55824 GCA_049608005.1 Vicingaceae bacterium | reverse complement strand
GGGGGTCCAGATAGAGTAATTTACTGTGACTAGATTCCCGCCTTCGCGGGAAAGGCTCCACCACACATTACCCACCCCTCACAACTCAAGTATTAAATTTATTCCATCTTTTTTCTTCACGCTCCAATAAGCTATTAAACTTGTTTGGGATGGTTGTTTCAATAACTAATGTTTCTTCAGTTATTGGGTGTTTTAAATTTAACTCCAAAGCACACAAAAACAACCCTTTACCTTCTAAATTATTGCCCTCATCTCCATATTGCTTATCTCCTAAAATTGGAAACCCAATCCTTGACATATGAATCCTTAGTTGATGCGTCCTTCCTGTTTTTGGAGATAATTCAACCAAGCTCAACTGTTTACTCCTTAACGAATTAATTGTTTTAAGTGTTTTGTATTCACTCAATGATTTCAACCCATCAATAGCAGTATCAACAATTCCACTTTCTGGGGTTTTTCCCATAACAATAGCTGCATACTTTTTTTGAATCTGTTTTTGTTCAAACTGCTGCCCTAACTTAACCAATGCTTTTGCAGTTTTTGCAATTATCAATAAACCACTAGTTGGTCCATCTAGGCGATGTACTGGTTTAGGCCATCTTAAAGCATCTTCTTCATGAGATAAACTAATGTTTCCAATTATAGCATTTTGTATCGTTCTAAACTGGTTACCACTAACAGGAATTCCTGCTGGCTTATTAATTACAGCCAAATACTCATCTTCAAAAACAATTTCTAAATCTAAGTTGTATGCTTTAGGTGGATTAGCGTTAGACTCTAACAATTCTATTTTCTGACCTGCTTTAATCCAATGCCCTGTAGAAGTTTTATGTCCATTTACCAATATTTCTTCACGAGCAATGGCTTTTTTAACTGCTTTACGAGAAGGTATAGTTGGGAAAATTTGTTGCACATAATCATACAATCGAATTTCTTCAAAATCATTTGGAACTATGTGAGTTTTTAAAACAGGCATTTTTCAAAGCTAATGTTTTTATGTCATCCCGACCGAAGCGGAGGGATCTTTTAATTCTTTAGCAAAGTTTTCAAAAGATTCCTCTATTTCACTCCTAAAGTCGTTACAATCGGAATGACAATACAATATAAATTCTTTCCTTTGCAAAATGAATAGTCAACTAGTAAAAAACACCATACAATTTGTACAACAAGAGCTTGAAGGAGCTGAAGGCGGACACGATTGGCTCCATATAGAACGTGTTTGGAAAAATGCTAAACTAATAGCTAAATCTGAGGATGTAGATATCGAAATTGTAGAAATAGCTGCATTGTTACACGATATTGCTGATTCTAAATTTCATAATGGTGATGAAAAAATTGGCCCTAAAAAAGCATTAAACTTTTTAATTGGTCAAGATGCAGATTATAGAGTTATTGATCATGTATTGGCTATCATAGAAAATGTATCTTTTAAAGGTGGAAATGAAGCAAGAACGTTTAACTCTACTGAATTAGATGTGGTACAAGATGCCGATCGTTTAGATGCTATTGGAGCAATTGGCATTGCAAGGACTTTTAATTATGGTGGGTTTAAAAATAGAGCCATTTATGACCCAGAAATTAAGCCAAATTTAAACATGACTAAAGAGCAATACAAAGCCACTACTGCTCCTACCATGAATCATTTTTATGAGAAACTGTTACTTTTGAAAGATACCATGAATACGGAAACTGGGAGTAAAATAGCTGAACAACGTCATGCATTTATGGAACAATATTTAGAGCAGTTTTATAATGAGTGGGAAGGCGTTTCTTAATGTTACAATGATTGAATGAATTAATGAGCGAATGATTGAATACACCTATTCTTTCGCAGGCAAAAGGCATTCAAGGTTTTAAAGAAAATAAACTTTTATCTTTACAGACTTTTAACTTTACGAACTTTATAAACTTTTAACTAAATACAATGAGCAAAAACAAAGTCACCATACTACAAGCATTTAAAGAGTTTATTTGGCCCCGAAAAGGAATTGTACTCATTGGACTCATATTAATTGTAATTAGCCGATTAGCGAGCTTGGTATTGCCCTTAAAAAGTAAAGAGCTGCTCGATGAAGTTATTCCTAACAAAGATATGGATGCTTTAATTGCGTTAGTATTAATGGTGGCTGGAGCAATTTTAATTTCAGCACTCACCTCTTTTGCATTAACCAGGTTATTGAGTGTAGAAGCACAATTACTGATTTCTAAGTTAAGAGCTAAAGTTCAAAAACAAGTATTGTCTTTACCTATTTCTTATTTTGATAACAACAAATCGGGAGCATTGGTTTCTAGAATTATGACAGATGTTGAAGGCGTAAGAAACTTAATTGGAACAGGTTTAGTTCAGTTGTTTGGCGGAACAATAACTGCAATTATTTCATTGGTATTGCTAATTAACATCAGTCCAAAAATGACTTTGTTTGTTTTAGCGCCTGTTGCTTTATTTGCTGTAATTGCCTTAAAAGCATTTGGTTACATCCGACCAATATTTAGAAATAGAGGTGTTATTAACGCGGAGGTAACTGGCAGATTAACAGAGTCATTAGCAGGCGTTAGAGTTATAAAAGGTTTTAATGCAGAAGCACAAGAAAACATAACATTTGAAAAAGGTGTTGATCGCTTATTTCAAAATGTAAAAAAAAGTTTAACAGCAACTGCAATTATGACGAGTTCTTCTGCTTTCCTTTTAGGAATGGCTTCTGTAGGAATTATGGGAATTGGAGGAATGATGATTATTGACGGTACATTAACTACAGGAGATTTCTTATCGTTTACGCTCCTGCTTGGTTTTATGATTGCTCCAATTGTCCAAATGAGTAACATTGGAAGTCAATTAACCGAAGCTTTCGCAGGATTGGACCGAACTGAAGAAATAATGAACATGCACTCCGAAGATGATCCAACAGTTAGAACCGTTGAGTTAAAAGACATTCACGGTGATATTAAGTTTGATAATGTTTCATTTTCTTACGAAGAAGGAAAAGAAGTGGTTCACAACATTAGTCTAGAAGCAAAACAAGGAAGTGTTACTGCTTTGGTTGGTTCTTCAGGTTCTGGAAAATCTACCATTGCAGGGTTGGTTTCATCTTTTATTAACCCTGAAAGCGGAACAATAACAATTGACGGTCAAGATCTATCTAAAGTAAGTTTAAACTCTTACAGAAGTCAATTAGGAGTTGTTTTACAAGATGACTTCTTGTTTGAAGGTACGATTAAGGAAAATATACTTTTCCCGCGTCCTAACGCTACCGAAGAACAATTACAAAACGCTGTAAAAGCTGCTTATGTTTATGAGTTTACAGATAAATTTGAGGATGGTTTAGAAACTTTAATTGGTGAGCGAGGTGTCAAGCTTTCTGGAGGGCAAAGACAACGTATTGCCATTGCTAGAGCAATTTTAGCTAACCCAAGAATTTTAATTTTAGATGAAGCTACCTCTAACTTAGATAACGAAAGTGAAGCAATGATACAAGAAAGTTTAGCAGAACTAATGAAAGGAAGAACAACCATTGTTATTGCTCACCGATTAAGTACAATTCGTAAAGCTGACCAAATTTTAGTAATTGAAGAAGGAAACATAGCAGAACAAGGCAAACACGATGAATTGATTGCTGCTGAAGGAAGATATTACAAACTGTTTACTTATCAGAGTAGAATATAACGTTAGATACAAGAAACAAGGCTTTTAGAAGCAAGAAACAAGACGAAATACTTTTTCAGATCGAGTTTACGGCATTTGTCGAAATGTATCGATAACAGTATTTTTGCACCAAATTGTTGGTTCTCGAACTAATTCAATTTTAATTTAACTCAAATAATGAAAAAACCAATTTTAACAATAATACTTCTACTCCCCTTATTGTTATTTAGCCAATCATACATTGTAAATGAATACCAACCCAAAACCGATTCGTTATTAATTTATTTTGACACCGACACTTCTTCTGAAAATTATTTCAGAAAAATTCCTACTTGTCAAATTGAGTGTAACGAAACTATCATCAACAGCTCTATTGATGCGATGCTTCCAAGCACTACTGCTCCTTGCTCTCAGAGAGAAAAAATAATTGCTAGAAGCTGCTTAAATAAAGATAAGGAAATCTATAACTTTAATCAGTATTCTGGAAAACTAGAAGGTTACTACATTATTAATCATCCCTCTGGTAAATCGTGGATAAGGTATATTTATAAAAAAGATAAGATTACAGAAATTGTAGAACATTTTTATGATGCTAATTCTTCTAAACCAAAAATTGAAGATACGCCCCAAAAACTTTTGGCTTTGGTTGAATTGGATGAAGATGGAAAATTAAAAAATATTAAAGCCCAGTATGACCTTAAGGGAAAGAAATTAAAGAAAGGAAGCTTTAAAAATGGTAGTGGAACCATTTTGTTTTATAGAGGAACAGGAAGTCTTTTAAGGTCTGTACAGATGAAAAATGGAAGACCTCATGGTAATTGTATTTATTACTACCCTTCTGGAGAAATACTTGCGTCTGGGCAATTTAATCTCGGACTTTTTACAGGCGAATGGAAAGAGTATGCTGTTTCAGGAGAAGTATTAACAAGCACAACATTCAAATCAATTATTGAAAATAATTAAATGGAAACTAAAATAGACCCAAAAACAATAACCAAAAGACTCCGAAGAGATACTTGGAACGCCATGGACGAGTATAAAATGCTCGAAGAAGGTGATAAAATAATGGTTTGTATTTCAGGCGGAAAGGATAGCTATACCATGTTGGATATGCTGTTGCATTATCAAAAAGCATCAGGTATTAATTTTGAATTGGTTGCTGTTAACATGGATCAGAAACAACCTGGTTTTCCTGTTGAGGTGTTACCTAACTATTTTAAAGAGAATAACATCCCCCACTTAATTGTTGGACAAGATACTTACAGTGTTGTTAAAGAGAAAACACCTGAAGGAAAAACAACTTGCACATTGTGCTCTAGAATGCGAAGAGGAAAACTATATGCTACAGCCAGAGAAATTGGAGCCAACAAATTAGCTTTGGGACATCATAGAGATGATATTATTGAAACATTTTTACTAAACCTTTTCTTTAGTGGAAAGCTTGAAGCTATGCCTCCTAAGTTTCTGTCTGACAGTGGAGAACATACCGTTATTAGACCTTTAGCATTTTGTAAGGAAGAAGAAATTATTGCTTATGCCGAGGATAGAAAATTTCCTATTATTCCGTGTAATTTATGTGGATCACAACCAAAAATGCAACGGCAAATGGTAAAGAAAATGCTAAGCGATTGGGAAATTGATTATCCTGATAGAAAAGCTGTTATCTTTAATGCATTGAAGAATACATCCCCATCTCACTTGTTAGACAAAAATTTGTTTGATTTTATCGGAAATAACAAAAACTAGCTAAATTGTAATTATCAATTTCATTTCTACCCTTATAACTTTAAATCAATAGTTTTAAACCAAAAATTATTAATTTCATAACTTATTACATATTTGTTATGACTGAAATATCTAAAGGGAATTTTAACTTCTTAAAACAATTAAAAAAAAATAACAACAGGGATTGGTTTAATACCAACAAAGATCAATACCTTAAACAACATCAGAATATTATTGAGTTTGCAGATGAAGTTTTAAAAGAATTAAACGTGCATGACAATATTGAAACTCCAACAGGAAAAAAGAGTTTGTTTAGAATTTATAGAGATGTTCGTTTTGGTAAAGATAAATCTCCATACAAAACCCACTGGGCTGGAGGGTTTAAAAGAGCAACCAAACACTTAAGAGGTGGTTACTATTTTCATATTGAAGAAGGAAATTCTATGGTAGCTGGTGGATTTTGGGCTCCTAGTAAAGAAGATTTATTACGTTTTAGAGAAGATATTGCAGTTGATGCTAAGCCATTAAGAAGAATTATCAATAGTAAATTATTTAAAGAAACTTTTAAAACGTTAGATGGAGATCAATTAAAAACTTGCCCTAAAGGGTTTAACAAAGAACATCCTGATGTGGATTTACTACGTTACAAGCAATATATTATTTCTAAAAAATTTACTGACAAAGAAGTTTTAAGTCCTGATTTTGCGAAACAAGTGGGCGAAACATTTAAGAAAATGCGTCCATTTTTCGATTATATGAGCGAAAGTGTAACCACTAATTCTAACGGAGAATCTATTGTGTAATCTTAATCATTGCCATATTATTTCTGCCTGATAGCCAGCCAGAATCTCCATTTAGAATGCAACTGTAATAAGCTTTATCCGAAATATGTTCCCAATTATTTCCTTTATCGAAAGAAACATCAACTCCGTTTCTGCCAGTAGATACGAGCACACCCTTACCATTATGAGCTACACAAGACCTATAACCTGTAGGTGGTGTTTGGGATAACTGCCATGTTAACCCTCCATCAGCAGTAACAATACAATTGCCTTTGGTATTTGCCGAATCTAAATAGTTCCCTCCAACAGCCACACCATTTAATTCATCCAAAAAAGTAATAGAGTAAATTCCTGATGCAGCTCCTTTCATCATAGGAGTTTCTACCACACTCCAATTTAACCCTCTATTATCAGATCTAAAAATTCTTGCCACTTCGCCCCCTCCTGTACCAATATAAACAGCACTATCTCCAACACACACAATACCAGTACCACTTGCTGCAAAACCTGCCTCACCTTTTATGGTTTGAGGCAATTCTACATTTTGTAAATGCTGCCAAGTATCTCCTCCATCTTTAGTTCTAATTATAAATAACTTATTATCAATAGGATCACTAAAAGCTATACCATTTTTATCATCCCAAAAATCCATCCCATCAAAAAAAATACCTGGTTCATTGTTTTCATAAACCAAATCCCAAGTTTCTGCTGCATCGGTGGTTTTGTACATTTTACAACCATCACCAGAACTCATTATTATTGCTTCATTATCTTTAAAACTATGTACATCTCTAAAATCTGTTAAAGCCCAAGCGGTATCTCTTTTTGCATACCAACTGTTGTTTACAGATCTAAAAGTATAGCCATTAGTTCCACTAGCCCAACTTATTGCTTTATTTACATTATATAAGCCTCTTATTGAAGATTGGTAACGAAAAGTAAATGGAATTATCTCTACATTTTGATGTGTGCAAGAAAACAATATTAATGAGATAAGAAATAAAGTTAAAAATGATTTCATCTGATAAAATTAAAAATGTTCTTTAAAAATAAGTTTATTTTGCAGCATTAAGTTATTTATGAAAGATAATCTATTTAGCAATTCGATAAAAAAAGTAACCAGTCCTTTGCCTGGTAGCACTCCTAAAGCCATCACTTATAAATTAGCTGTTAAAAAAAAGTATGAAGGCTTAAACATTATAGCTTTTTTTAATATAGCAGTACCTCGTTCTACGCCTACCATTTGGATAGACAAAGTAAATGATGGCAATTTAAAAGTTAATGGAAAAAATATTACAACTGCTTATCTTGTAAAAGGAGGTGATGTTACAATGCACCAATCTGAGCCAAAAATTGAACCACCCGTTAGCACCAATATTAATTGTATTTATAATGATGATGAGATTATTGTTTTAAATAAGCCTTCCCCCTTGCCTGTTCATGCTTCGGGCAGATTTGTAAGAAACACTTTAATCCACATTCTTTCTTTGGCTTTTCCGAATGAAAACTTTAAGTTATTGCATAGAATTGATGCCAATACAACAGGATTAATTGTTTTGGCTAAAAACAAAAAAGCAGCTAGCTTTATCCAACAACAGTTTGAAAATAAGACAATTAAGAAAATTTATATTGCTTTAGTAGATGGAATTGTAACTGAAAACAATTTAAACTTGCAGCAATCTATTGGTACAGAGGTTTTGGTTGGTGGTGCAAGAAAGGTGGATGAGAATGGCAAGCTTTCGCAAACTGAAATTGAAGTAATTGAAAGAAGAGAAAACAATACGCTATTAAAAGTTGCTCCTTTAACTGGCAGAACAAATCAAATTAGATTACATTTAGCCGAATTAGGCCACCCTATTGTTGGTGATTTAGGACATAAAGACATTAATTATTTTAAATCCAATCCTTTCACCTATAAAACTGATAGTCTTTTTTTACATGCCCATCAAATTACATTTAAACATCCTACGTTAAATAAAGAAATGACTTTTATAGCACCAATACCAAAAAAATTTAACGCTTAAAATATTGTGTTGAAGTTGTATTAAAAATTACCCCTAAATTAAAAAAAGCCGAAAATTCATTGCTGAATTTTCGGCTTTAATCCTTCTTCTAAGTTATAACTTTTTATCTTCTTCGTCTTCTTTCACTATAGTTTCTATCTCCTCCACCTCTATTTTCTGATGATCCAGAATCTCTTCTTCTTCTATCTCCACCTCCACTTCTTCTTTCTCCTCTAAAGTTTCCATTTCCGCCTCTATGACCTCCGCCACCTCGGTTTCCACCTCTTCCACCACCTCTTTCTCCTTGTGGTTTATCTTGCGAAAATTCTACTCTAATATCTCTATTTTCTATGTTTTGACCATTCATTGCAGAAATCATTTTTTCTCCAACACCATCATCAACACCAACAAAAGCAAAACTATCAAACAAATCAATTTTACCTAAAGAGCTTCCATCAACACCAGATTGGTTACAAAGAAAACCTAAAAGTTGTCCTTTGTTTTCAAAACCATCCATTTTTCCAACATTAATAAATACTCTTTTAGTATTGGTTTCTCCGCCTCTACTAGACCTTCTTTCTCCTCTATCTCTATCTCTTCCGCCTCTGCCTCTATCATTAAATCTAGCATCTGCACCTTTTCTAATTCTACTTGGATCTACATTAATATCTCCCGCTTTTTCGTATTCTTTTAAGAAGCTATTAAACTCAACAGAAACAAAACGTTCTATAATTTCTTCTTTAGAAAAATCAGCTAAAGCCTCATGAATTTGAGCCACAAAAGGAGCAATTCCTTTTTGGTTTACTTCAACCTCTTCAACATTTTTAATCATTTTCATTAGTTGCATCCCGCAAATATCCTGACCAGAAGGTGCTTTTACTAACTCTAATTCTTTACCTATCTTTTTTTCAATTAATTTAATTTTCCCTGATTTCTGAGGAGCAATTAACGCAATAGAAATACCCGATTTACCTGCTCTACCTGTTCTACCACTTCTGTGCGTGTAACTTTCAATTTCATCAGGTAAATCATAATGAAACACGTGAGAAACATTATCTACATCAATACCTCTTGCTGCAACATCTGTAGCAACCAACATCGTAATTGTTTTGTTTCTGAATTTCTTCATTACGTTATCACGCTGTCCTTGA
The DNA here is from genome assembly GCA_049608005.1 of Vicingaceae bacterium. GTDB lineage: Bacteria > Bacteroidota > Bacteroidia > Flavobacteriales_E > Vicingaceae. The sequence goes on along the minus strand of JBMYXB010000001.1, from coordinate 46,523 downwards.
GAAAGATCTCCGTGTAATGCATCTGCATTATAACCATCTTTCATTAATTTTTCTGCAACCTCTTGTGTATCTCTTCTTGTTCTACAAAAAACAATTCCAAACATACCTGGGTAATGATCTGCAAAACGTTTTAAAGCAAAGTACTTATCTCGTCCTTGTACTAAACAAAATTTATGATCAATATTTGCTGCACTACTGTTTTTTGTTCCTACTGTAACTTTAATAGGATCTTCCATATAGTTACTAGAAATACGCTCTACCTCACGTGGCATAGTTGCAGAAAACAACCAAGTTCTTTTAAATGCTGGTGTTGATTCTAGAATTTCAGAAATATCTTCTTTAAATCCCATGTTCAACATCTCATCAGCCTCATCTAAAACTACTTTAGATACGCTATCAAACTTTAATGCTTTTCTTCCAATTAAATCAATAGTTCTTCCCGGTGTTCCAATAATAATATTGGCTCCGCTTTTAATTGCTCTTATTTGATCTTGAATACTTGCACCACCATAAACGGCAACAACTTTTACTCCGTCCGAAAACTTAGAGTAGGCTGTCATTTCGCGTGCAATTTGAATACACAACTCACGAGTTGGACAAAGTACTAAACCTTGTATTGCTTTGTAACTAGTATCAATTTGTTCAATCATTGGTATTCCAAAAGCAGCAGTTTTACCTGTTCCTGTTTGAGCTAAACCTACATAATCTCTTTCTGTAGTTAATAATTGAGGAATTGATTTTTCTTGAATTTCTGATGGTTTTTCAAAACCAAGAGCAGTAACAGCCTTAAGCACTTCTGCGCTTAGACCTAAGTCGTTAAATGTCATATTTTATATTTTATACCGAACTGGCATAAAACGTAAAAGCGGGACTTAATCGCTGAATTGTTTTAACCAATTGGCTGGTTCACAATGCTATCCATTTTTTGGTTAGCGACCGCAAAGATAGACTTTTTATTTTAATACCAAATTTGTTTAAGAAAACTACACTTTTATTATTTGATTTTAGAAAGGGTTTATGTTTAACAATCCCTAATTTATTGAGTTTTATCTAAAATCACACCTATTTCCATTGCAAAGTTTAATGGATCTACTGGCGTGTTTTGCTCAATAGTGTACGTGTATTCTCCATTTTCTAAATATATTTTGTTGGGTTCAATTAAATGTTCGCTATCCCAAATATCAAAACCAGGCTCGCCAATATAATCTCCATTAGTTGCTCTAACTTTTAAATTATACTCTTGTATAGCTTCTTTGCCACTTGGGCTAGTTTCTTTAACCTTTACATTTACCGTTTCATACTGATAGCCATTTGCATATCTAAAAGATAAACTTAAATTATACTTTAATTTATTATCAGAAATTGGCACTTTAAAAGTTTTAACATCTTTTTTTAACCACTCTATTTCTGGAGATAATTCTTGATGTTCTTCAAAAATTCTGTTTTCTGATTGGCATGCAACTAAACTTGATGCAATTGCAATTATTAAAAATAATTTGTTCATCATTTTTATTCGGCTTTATTATAATAAGATTCTGCAGTGGGTAACCATTCTTTTATTCTATCTATTCTAATATCATGACTAGGGTGTGTTCTCATAAATTCTGGAGTATCGCCTCCTCCCCCAACTTTTTTCATTCTTCCCCAAAAAGGAATTGCTTCGGCTGGCTGATAACCTGCCATTGCCATAAAAACCATCCCTAATTTATCTGCTTCACTTTCTTGGTTTCTTCCAAATGCCAGCATTCCTACTTGCGAACCTGCTCCAACAGCACTTAAAAGTAGCGATTGCATTAAGTCTGGTTGTTCGCGAGCAGCAACTGCAACTCCTGCAGTAATTCCTTGTGCAAGCATTCCTTGGCTCATTCTTTCATTTCCGTGTCGTGCAATTGCATGTGCAATTTCATGCCCCATTACAACTGCCAATCCATCTTCAGATTCGGTAACTGGTAAAATACCTGTATAAACAACCACTTTTCCTCCTGGCATACACCAAGCATTTACGGTATTATCTTCCACTAAATTAAATTCCCATTTATAGTTTTTAATTCTGCCCGACATGTTATTGTCTTTCATATACTGCTCAACCGAATGTGCTATTCTTTGCCCTACTCTTTTTACCAATTTAGCTTGTTCCATTTTATCACTAACGGTTTTGTTTTCTGATAAAAATGTTTGATATTGCGTTAAACTCATACTCATCATTTGGCTTTCTGGCAATAAACTAATTTGCTTTCTTCCAGAAATTGGCACTGTTGCACACGACCAAAACATTAATGCTAATGCACTAATAAATACTATTTTTTTAATTGAATTATTCATATTTTATTCTATTAATTAAAAGCTACCAAGTAAACAAAACAGCTTAAAGTTAAATTAATTTACCTCAACTGTTAAACCACTATCGCCTAGTAATTCGGCCATTAATTGCAATTCTTTAAAAGTTCCTTTTTTAACGGCACATTTACCTGTATAATGTACTAAAGTAGCACATTGTTCTGCCTGTACAACATCATGTTTGCAAACTTTAACCAGTAATTCTATTACATGATCAAAAGTGTTTACATTATCATCAAACAATACTAAAACATGTTCTTTAACTACACTTTCTTTTAATTCTACAATTTGTTCAGTTAATGTTTCTGTCATATTTATTGATTATTTTTTATTAAATCTAAAGCCGCTTCAATTTCAATTTGGTTGTTGTCTTTAAATGCTATCGTTTCAGGATTTTTAATTCCTAATGTTTTCATCTCTGCTTGCATTTCTTTAGCAGATTGATAGGTAGAGAACGAACCAATGGTATAAATTGTTTTATTGTTTTCTTCAATTATTTTAACACCCCTACCATTTAATTTTAAATATAATCCAGCATCCTCTACTGGTACCTCTTCAGTATATTCTCCTAATTTCACTTTAAATACAATGTTTAATTGATTTGCAACATCAGCCACAGCTGTATTGTCTGAATTTTCCTCATCTATTGTATTTTCTGTAGTATTGCTCGTATTTTCGGGTAATTCATTTTCAACTTTATTATCCTCATTATTTTGAGGGGTTTCTTGAGCATCGTTTTCTTTAAGTTCTGTATTTTCATTTAAGCTTGCTGTAGCTACTGCTATCGTTATTTTTTTACCAGCTTTATAAGCCACAACAAAAGCATCAGAAATACCCAAAGCTCTAATTTTATCTTTCCCTTTATTTGCATCATCTAATGTTTTATAAACTCCAGAAGTATATCTTATTAAACCAGATGCTGTTCGCTCACTGTTTAAAGGAGATACATTATTTAATTGATTGGCTGTTACAGGCTTAGAATAAACTCCAACTTGTATTGTATAAAAGGCTCCGCTAATATTTCTAACATCTGTTGATACTCCATCTTTTACTTCTTGCGTTAAAATAGGTTGGTTAGCAGTTGTAGTGTTTATTTCAGTTTGCGGTATTGTTTTTTCAGTTGATACTACAGCTTGGTTTTCTGTCGATTTTTCTGTTTTATTAATAGGATTAACATTGTCTGTAACTGTATTATTTGTAGCTGTATTTGCTGCAATAGCAGTATTGCTTAACATAGCCCTTGCTTCGTTAATATTAATTCTCTTACCATTAAAAAAGGCTACAACAAAGGCATCAGAATACCCTATTTCTCTAATCGCATCTTTAGCTTGGTTGGCTGCATTAAAGGCATTAAAAAGACCAGCTGTATATCTTGTTATTCCGTTACCTGCATTTTCTGCTAAAATTGGTGCAAATCCTTTAAAATGATCTTGAGGAATTGCATTTCTAAAAGCCCCGACCTGTACTTTAAACACTAAGCCTTCTGGCAATCTTGTTGTAGTTGGTATTCTTTTAGTTTCGTTATAAACGGCTTTATTTTTATTAATTACAAATATTGATTTACTTAAAGTGGATGGTATCACATCAATATTTTCTGGAGTTATTTTTTCTTCACTAACATCAATTAATTCCGTGTTATTTATATTGCTTTCATTTAATGTTAATGGCTCTTTATTTGCATCTAAAGTTACAGATTTAGCCATCACTCGCTCTATTAAATCAACATCAAAAGTTTCTGCTTTTTCAATAGCTACTATCCTTTTAGCAATTTGTTCATCTGTATTATTTAAAATATTGTTCGATTTGTCTTCAGCCTCTTGTGCTTTCTTTTGTTTTAATAAAATCTGTTCTTTTATTTTATTTAATTCAATTGAATTTTCGGCAATAGCTTTTTCTAATTGTTCTATTTCTGTTTTATTACTTTGTTTATCCGCTGCATTTAAAGCTTCATCAGATTTAGCTTTCAACGTTTTTTCTAATTGCTTTTGTTCACTAATTTCTTTCGCTAGCTTTTCTGCCAATACATATTCTACCTCAGCTTCTTTTACCAATCTTCTTTTAATTGTTTTTAAAGCTGCATAAGTTTTAAAATCTTCTGTTTCTTTAGCTGCACTAACTTCAAAAGGCTCAAGGTTTATTAATAATTGCTCATCTGCTTGTGTTACCTCTTCTTTTGGTTTTGTTATAGCTAACGATGCTATTTCAACTTCTTCTACTAAAGGTGTTTCATTTTCAACACTTTCATTTTCTACAGCAATATTTTTATTTTCTAAACGCTCTTCATTACTAGTGGTATTTGCTAACAATTCATCATTATTATTGTTTGTTAACATATAAGTAACCTCCAATTGCTTTTCTATCGCTTTCATTTCTAATTCGTAAGCTTTTTGTAAAGCATTTTCTTTAACATTAAAGTTAGGGGCATTTTCTGCTTCTTCTCTCTTATCTTTTGCTTGACTATAATAATTATCCGATTCTTCTATTAATAAATCAACTCTAATTGCGTTATCTGTTGTTAGGTTAGTATTTTCTGTTTTTAATTTAGATATTAAAGCCTGTTTTTTATAAAATTCATTTCTATTAGCATTTTCATAAACTTTTGCTATTTCTTCTTCTTTCCTACTTGCTTTATTTAATATATCTTCCGATTCTGATAATGCCTTTTCTCTTTCAGATTTTTTTCTGATTTTATCTGCAGCAATACTTTTTTCTGTTCCTTCCTCCTTTAAATCTTTAGCCTCTTGCTTTAATTCAGTAATTGATCGAAGCACTGCTTTAGATTGATTTGAGGTGTAGTTAAATGTATTATTGTACTTAAGGTTAGAAAAATCATCCTCAGGAGAATTCAAATTATTTTCAGTCAGTTCATTTTCAGTTAATTTTTGAACACCTTTTTTATTGTCTTCTATCGCTTTGTTTTCGTTTTCAGTATTCGCTATTATTTCACTTTCTTCAAGCTCATTTTTTGCAGTAATGTTTTCTGTTGTATTATTTACTGCTTCATTAGCAATTAACTCATTAACTTCTGTAGCATTTTCATTAACATCTGTAATCTCTTCTTTATTTAAAACATCTGCAACATTGTTTTCATTATTAACAATTGGTTCAAGTTCTAAACTATCTGTTTCTTCAACCTCACTTGTAATTTCATTTGTAGCTAATTCACTGTCTTTATTTTGGTTATTTGCAATTGGTGTTTGCGTTTCTGCTTGTAACTGATATAACATAGCAAATTCTTCTTGCTCTAATAAATTACTTTGTAAAATGGCAATTTCGTTTTCTAAATCATTTTTTTGACCCTCACTAGCATTTAATAGTGTTGTTTCCTTTTCTGAAATTTCAGTTTTAATAGCGGCTACCCAATTGTTATGAATATTCGCCTTTTTCATTGAATTTTCATACGTATCCTCATCATCAACCTCATCTAATTGAGCAATATAATTTTTTTGATAGTTTCCTGCTTCGGTATTAGTCTCATTTTCAGAATTTACAATTGTATCTTCAATAACCGTTTCAGCTACAGCAAGTTCAGCATTATTTTCAGTTGTTGTATCTTTTGTTTCTGTAAGTAAATTTTCGCTTTCTAAAAGAGGTGTATTGGTATTGGTTTCAGTTTCAGTTGCTTCATTATTTACATTTTCATTATTTGTGGTTGTTGTTTCTGTAGCAATTTCATCTTCAACTTCTGCTGCTATTTGCATGTTATAAAGATCAGAAAACTCTCGTTGCTCCATTAAATTACTTTCTAAAATAGCAATTTCATTTTGTAATTCATTCTTTTCATCACCTTCAACAGTGGCTAGTTTTTCTTTTTTAAATGATATTTCTTGTTCGGTAGTTTTTGCCCAATTAGCATGAATTGCTGCCTTAGTTTTAAACGATTCATTTTCATTGTTATCTTCTATTAATTTTAACTTATTGGTATATGCCGTTTTATAATCAACAACATTTCCTTTTGTATCAATCGCTTCAATTTGTTCTTTTATACTCTTAGTAGCATCATCAACTGTTGGTGTTTCAGCTTCTGATTTGTTTGCACTTGTTTCTACTTCACTATTAGTTGGAACATTATCCGCAATTAAGCTTGTATTTTCTGATAATTGATTTTGTTTTTCTTGTTTTAATGTTTTAAGTGCTTCAATTTTTTCAGTTAATTCTATTTTTTTATTTAAAGCAGTTTCTCCTGCTAATTGGTTTTCTCTCAACTTAATTTCTTCATCAATATCTTTAATCCAACTTTCATTAATTTTAATAACAATTTTAGCTCTATCAGCAACATTTCCATCTGCTAAGCTATCTGGTAAAGCTGCGGTATATTTACTATTATAATCAATTATTTCTCCTTCATTATTAATTATTTCAAACTCGTTTTTGTGTTCTTCAATTTTGTAACTACTATCTTTTACATCAACTTCTGCTACAGCATCGACTGTTGGCTCCTTTATAGCTTTAAGCCCTACTAGTCCTTCATTTTTAAAATTTTGAACATCATTCTCTAATTGCAATTTTTCATTATCTGAAATAAGCTGTTTATCTGTATCATTACTATTTATAGCAGCAATAACCTTAGTTGTGGTTGCCAATTGGTTTTTAATTTTAAGATAGCTTGGTTTAGATATTTCTTCTTTTTTCTGAGCGTTTTCAACGTCAAATCTAGTATCTTCTAAATCAATTTTAATAGCATCTATTCTCGCCTGTATTTCTGCCTTACCTTTTTTCTTTTTAATAGTTTTTAATTCCGATTGTAAACCCTCAATAGTTTCCATCAATTCATATTCTCTATTTTTTAAGACAACAACTTTTTCTCTATCCTTATTAAATATTGCTTGTTTTGTTATTAAATCTTTTTCTAGTATTTCTATTTCTGTATCTATTGCAGAAGTTGTAAAATAACTTGCTTCAGTTATTTCATTTAAGGTCGCTAATTGTTTTTCTGCTGCTAATCTATCTTCATTTTCTATACTTAAATTAATTGACTCTTTTAAAGTGTTTACTTTTTTCAAATCACTTCCTCTTTCAACCGCTTCATTTTCTATAGATTTTGCAACTGTTAAAGCTGTCATTACTTCATCAATCATTTTTGATGCTTCAACTTTTTTACTTTCAGCTTTTAAAACTTCTCCATTTGCCATAAGTGTTTTAGCTTCTTTATATAGTTTTTTGGCTGCAACACTTTTAATTTTGGCAATGTTAAACGATGTATTTGCTAACTTTTTAGACTCAGATGTTTGCTCATTAATTTTATCAGTTTGCTTTTTAACTTGGTTAACAAGATCAGCATCAGACAAGTTAGCAAATACAGATTCATTTTTAGCTATTAAATTTGTGTCAACTTTAGGCTTATTATTTAATTCTTCTTCGGTAGTATTAACAGCTAACTTTGCTCTAGATTTTAAAATGTTCTGAACAAATAGAGGGTCATTAATGTCGAACTCATCAGATTCATCAAATAAATTTTTAACAACAAGTTTTTCATCATTACCTAATCCAACTAATCTTAACTCTTGTTTTAATGCTCTAAACCCATCTAACTCGGGTAATTCTATTACCGCAGCATGCACTGGAGCAGTATCAGTAGTTTCTACTAAAAGTTTAAACTTTCCTCCATTACTCGGAAAAGATAATAAATAAGCTCCATCTACTTGATGTGTTTTATAAACACCATATCTCCTTTCGCTTTCTACATCCATTACAGTAATGGTAGCATCTTTAATGCTTGGGTTAGATTCTGCAATAAAAAATCCTTTTATCACAGAATTTTCTACAGGAGTAGCATCAACAGTAACATTATAAACGGTAATTTCTCCTTGCTTGCTTGCTCTGGTAGAAGCAAAGTATGCCAATTTATTTTCAATATCCGAAATATATAAAATATCATCATCTGGTGTATTTATCGGAAAATCTAAATTTTCTGGTACTCCCCAATTACCTGTTGATGCATCAAAAACAGATTTAAAAACATCATAACCTCCCATACTGTTATAACCTTTAGAGCTAAAATAAAGTGTTTTACCATCAGGATGTAAAAAAGGATAGTCTTCATCAAATTTAGTATTGATATTGTTGCTTATCGAAACTGGTTTACTCCATTCTCCTGAAGCTAATTTTACAACTTTATATATGTCTTTACCTGTAGATCCATCCTTACCATAAGATGAATACACAACCATATCTTTTTTCTCTCCAAGATATATGACAGAATTTTCATTCTTTTTATTATCTAATTTTGTTTTAAAATCATCTGGCTTAACAATAATTTTACCTCCAATTCCATTTAATTTATAAGATCTAAAAAAGTCGGTACTTTTAATTTCTTTATTACTTAATACGCCAATATTTAACATACTTTTAATAAGCTGTTGCCCATTTTGGCACATGTTTATATTTCTATCTACATCATATTTATCTACTATTTTAGAACTTCCTTTATCTTTAAATAAATTGTAATTTACTATAGCTTTAGAAAACGCATAATTATGATGATGTGCTTTGGCAAGGTAATAATAGGCTAAAGGATCTACATTAGGTTTGGTAACAGCAAATTTTAAATACCTCAACGATTTATCTTTATCAGAAGAACCAAAAAGTAAACAAGCACCATATTTGTAATTATAACTAGCATCTTTAGGATAATTACTCAATAATTGCCCAAAAAGCTTAATAGAGCCTACATAGTTTTCTTGATCAAACATTTCGTTTGCTGCAGATTTCAGCTCTTCTTCTGAGGCGTATTGCGCTTTAGAACTAATACTACTAATAAGTATTAGTAGTGTAAATGTTATTTTATGTAAGTTTTTTCTTGTCATTTAATGGCTAGGCCAACAATCAAAATTAAGCATATATTATATGGATGCAAAAAATTGATTAATTCCTAATTAGTCTTCAAATTTTCTTAAAAAATCTTTTTTCTTTTTAGCACTAGAATACATGTACTGATAAGGACCTTCTGTCTTTGTTCCTTTTGCTTTTCGTTTATCAGGCTTTGTTTCTGTAATTGCAGAATTAAAGTCTGCGTTAGACGAAATTGCTTGCATAATTCCGCGTGTATAAGTAAAGAAATACCAATTGTTTTTATCCACTTCTAAATATATGGTTAACACATCTCCACTTCTTTTTTTAACCAATTCTATTTTACCTGTAACATATTTATTTATTTGTTTTGATTGTATGTTACTTATACCAATTTTACCAAACGATTTAAACGATTTACTTTCATCATTCCAACGCATTTTAACATCATTAAAAACAAACGGTTTTTCTAAAGATTTTGGCACTTTTTTAAATTCTCCATTTAAATTAATCTGAGCAATTAACTTATCCCCTTCCGATGCACCAACTAATTCTCTTAAACCTTTTTCAAAAGTTGGCCTATCTAATTTAACAGGATCTAATGAGCTAGCTTCTTGTAATTGCTTTGTTAATTTTTTCATTGCATCATCATTAAAAAAGAAATCTGCTGCAAATACCATATCTAAAATAACTTCTCCATCCAATTGGTTATGCTCTATAACTCCTGCAGAATTTATTTTAACTTGACCTAATTTACTTCCTAAGTTTACTTTTCCTTCACCATATACTTTACAGTTTTTAGTATTTAAGCTCAAGTAATTACCTCCAAACGACATTTCTTGCAATTTGTCTTTATTAGATATTTGATACTCTTCTTTTTCTTTGTTATAAAACAAATACCCACTTGCTGGTAATACAGGTATATGACTGTACTTTTTCTTATTATTAAGGTAAGATGTGTAAACGCCTAAAGAATCAGGGCTTAAAAATACACTAGCAGATAACTTGTTTCCTGTAATATCTTTTGTTGCACTATCAACAGGAATATAAATTTCTTGAGGATTAATTTCTGTTTCAAAACTAAACCAATTCTTTGCTAACAAATCACAATCATGTAAAATTCTAGAATAACCATCAAAAGTTAAAAACTCATTGTTTGCAAATAATTTAACCTTACCATAAAACTCATAATTAGGACTTAAAGTAAAACTAGCAGTATCTTTAATCTGAGCAGTAGCATAAGTTTGCCCAGTTGTATCTACACCAATGTTTTGTAAATAAATGGTTTGCGATTTTTCAATTTCATCTACATAATCAATATAACCACTACCTGCATATTTCTTTTTACCAAATACATTTATGGTAGAATTATAAATGTTGTGATTTTGTGTTACAAAACTGGCAACAACTTTAGAATTGTTAAGTGTTCGCATTTTTGCTTTTTTATCTATCGTTACATTTCCACTATCCGGATACAACATAGCATCTGCAACATTCATAAACTTAACTCCTTTAGCATAGATAACTTTTTTTCTTAAATCGTATTTTGCTTTAGATGAAAAGAAATCAAGTGAATCTTGTTGTGGATGAGTAGAAATAAATTGAGCTCCATCCAACTTAACCCCTGATGCATCCGTTGCTTTGGCTTCACCAGCAGTAAGTTCAATATCATCGTTATCCATAAACCATTTAAACTCTTCCATATAACAGATATATTGCATTGGGTCAAAACTTATAAAAGATCCGCCACCATTAGATTTAAACTGACCATATCGTTCTCCAAAAGTTACATAAGCATTAACATTAACAGTAGAAAAAGCTAAAGCATTTTCATCATCAGCTCCAATATCTTTCAACCTAAAGTCTGCAGTATCAGATTGAAAATCTTTAAACTTAAAGTTAATTAGATCAGACTCTAATTCTGCCTTTTCAAACTCAAAAATTCCATCTCCAGTTAGTCCATCAGGCTGTATCATAGTTTGCCCGTGCATCTTCGATTTCATATCATACATTGCTATTGGCTTGCTTCTTTCTCGATGAATCATAATATCTCTTTCAGGATACCACCTTGTCATTACATCTTCTCCTTCAACAGGAGGAAATTCAACAGCAACAGGGCTTTCTTCTACATTAAAATTTTGAGCAATAGCTTTCATAGAATCTGGAAAAAACAAAAAATCATTAGAGTACGTGGTAGAAGTAATGTACTCTAAATCTCCACTACCTCTTAAACCTTGATTACTCATTTTAATGGTATCATTAAACACACCTTTACCTGCATACATTGGATACCCATCTTTAGGTGTAGTTCTTACAAAACCTAAGGAATGATCGGGTTGTAATGTTAGAGTTTCTGTAAAATCTGGAAAAATACCTGCCGATAACATTGTTCCTTCAAATTTTAATTGATCATTATCAAAATTATCTAAACTGTCAATTGTAAACGGATCTACATGGAAATAAAAATCATCTCTTTTATACACTCCCCCTTGTATATTTTTTTTATCATAAAACACATAAGAATCTTTAAAACTGTTTAACACTGGGTATTTATCGGCTTTTTTAACACCCGATTTATTGTTAGCTCTATCAATTAATAAATCACCAGTAATTTTTTCTATAAGTGTTTTTACTGGTCTAATTTCTAACTCGCCATGTTTATTCTTTCTACCTGTTTCAGCATATATTCGTAACGAATCTACATTGGGCATGTCAATTTTAAATTCATCATATTTAAAAGAAAAATTATGCCCCATAATATCAAAACGACCGGCTTGTATGGCTCCGCTAAAATCAAAATCTCTATTTTTCTTTAAAGTAATTTCTCTGTGCGATGGGTAAATAATTACTTCTTGCGAATCGCTTACATTTACACTATTCACCCCTCTTAATTGTAAATCGTAATTAAGTAAACTTAATGTGGCATTACTTTTACCTCTTGTATTTGATAAAAAACCTATTACATCATAATCTACATTACCGCCACTGGCTTTAACCCAAGCGGTAAGTTTATCTTTTACAATAAAATATTTTCCTTCGTAATTATAATTAATAAATCCTTTGGTAGATAAATCTAGCAGCATGTTTACAATACTAGTTTGTGCTAATAAAGTATGTCCTGCCATATCATCTACAGTAATATAATTGGTATCTAATTTTTCTGCCAATTCATATATAGTGTATAGCGGGTGCTTATCGGCTAACCCCATTAATTTTAAGTAGGCATCTTTTTTAAAATAGTTAGATGAAATAAAAGTTGCTCGGGTCCTTGTGCCTCCTGTTAAGTTTTCAAACTCTACCATCGGAGAATCAATTTTCCAATTAAGTGCTTCAAAATCCATATCTACTTGGTGGTATGAATTAAAATAAGGAGTAATTTTTATTCCTTTATTATCTCTAATTAAAGAAACACTACGCTTATTAATGAAAAATTTAAATGTTAATCCTGGGTGAAAAATAGAATCTTCTTTGATGTAAAATGTTGGCGAGGCAATTTGTGCAACTATTCGTTCGGGTTTAATTACAAAGGTTTTTGATGCCATTTTTAAAAAAGGCACTCCATTTCTATTAAAAATTAAAACAGCTTCTTTTTGGTCAGATCCTCTACCTAAAACTTTTCTTCCATACAAAGAAAACCCACCTAAATAATCTACACCCTCTGCAATGTCTTTAATTTCAAACACTGCTTCATCAGAGTCAAATCGAGGATAAGTTGCTTTTTCGGTTTTAACATTGGCTAGCACTTTTTCAGTTAACCGACCTTTCATTGGCTCATCAAAATAGTGGTAATCGTAAAAAATAATATCTTTAATTTGATAGTTAGGAGATTTTACATTAATTGAATATTCATTTATATTTGCGTAAACAGAATCTGAAGAAAAACCGGCACGTTCCCAAGTAATTTTTCCACCTTCTCCAACCCATTTTGCTTCGGTAGGATAATATATTCCTTTTGTATTTGCAATTACAGAACTATCTCCTTTAGAATAACATTTTAGCGTTAAAGCATCAAAATTTATTGTAGGTAAGCTATCATAACCAAATGTATAATTACTATTGCTTACACCCCATGAGTTAGAAGCCGATTTATAGAGTAAATTTTCACTAAAAAGATAATTACAGGATTTTAAATAGTCAGTTAATTTCTTTTTACCCTTTCCCTTTATAAGTCTTACTAATATTGATTGCCAGTTATCAAACTGTTCATCTGTTACATTATTTTTACTTACAAATTGAGATACTGCAAAAAGGTAATTTTTAAAATCTGGAAAAGCTTTTTTCCTCTTTTTAAGCATTAAGTTTGAGATTTTATAAACTCCCTTTTTTTGGTTTTCTGAAAACTTACCTCCAAACCACGACCACGAAAACTCATCCATAACAGCAATACCATCTTGCTTTCTGGAGTATGTTAAAAAAGCTTCCATCTCTTCAAAAAAGATGGTAGAATCTGAAGTGAAATTTTTAATTTTTGTTTGCGAATATCCTGAAAAGGTAATCAACACAAAGCTAAATATGAAGAGGTATTTTATATAGTTTTTCATTTTTTAATTAAATGTAACATGGTCCAATCATTTTTACTTTCGGTATACACTAATTCTAACCCCAAGTTATTAGTTGCCGCTAGCAACACTTCTTTATCTGAGCTAAAAAATCCGCTAAATAATATTATCCCATTTGGTTTTAGATGCTTAACATAAGCATCCATATCGTTTAACAAAATGTTTCTGTTTATGTTCGCAATAATTAAATCAAATTGAGCTGTAATTTTTTCTGCTCCGCCCATTTTAACTATTATATCATTACAGTTATTGTTGCCAATGTTTTCGATTGTATTATTATACGCCCACTCATCAATATCTATTGCCATAGTATTTGCTGCATTTTTCATTTTAGCCAAAATTGCCAAAACTCCTGTTCCGCACCCCATATCTAAAACATCTAATGCTTTTAAATTAAGAGTTAACAACCGTTTAATCATTAAATAAGTTGTTTCATGATGCCCTGTTCCAAATGACATTTTAGGGTTTATAACAATATCAAATTCTACGTTTTTTAACTTATTATGAAATGGTGCTCTTATACAGCATTGTCCTTCTACATCAATCAATTCAAAATTCTTTTCCCATTCTGCATTCCAATTTTGATCGGCAATTTGTTTGGTTGTATAGTTAATCTTAAAATTAGGGTTAGATATAATACCCATAGTTTTAATTAATGCTTCATTATATTCTGCTTTTTGAATATATGCTTCTACTCCTGTTTGGTTTTCTACAAAACTTTCAAATCCTATTTCAGCTAGTTCTGCTATTAAAATATCTCTTCCTATTTCTAAAGGAGTAATTTCTGCTTTAAACTCTACGTATTCCATACTTTATATCAATTCATCATAAAAAAACGAAAAAAAATGCTGTTGCACTAATTAATCCAATACAATTTATACACCAATTTTAAATATAAAAATAAGGCTAACTGCGTTATGATAAAACATAATGTGTTTTTTAGTAAGCAAAAACTAAATGAGGTATCGTAATTATAATAGACACAGAAATAATACTTCTGATATTATTTACACCATAAACGGCTTTATAAAAGCAGTAGTAAAATTGTTGTATTGATCGTATTTTTTTATCTAAAAAAGAAGGTTTATGAATTTAATCTTCTCCATCATCAAATTACTTAGCAACCTCTTCGTATTTTATTCTTTTTTCGTCATCTATTATATTTAAAGGAGTAGCAACGCCATCTCTAAATCTGTAACATTTTAATTTATCTTTAAACACTGCCGATTTGTATATGGATTTTCCTAAAAGCATACGTGCTGCTTCTTGTACTCCCTCTACAATAGAAGGGTGTGGATGAATCATGTGAGCCAATTCTTCTATACCTTTATTCATGTGCATTAACAAGGCTATACTTTGTATTGCTGAAGATGCGTGTGCTCCTGCCGCTCTCATTCCTAAAACTTTCATATCTGCATCATCAGATACTATTAGTTTAAAAAATCCTTCTGGCTTACCCATAGATATTGCCCTGGCAATGGTAGAGTAATCAACTTTTGCAATTTTATACGGTATATTTTGTTTTTGCAGCATTTGCTCGTTAGCACCTACCGAAGCAACTACAGGATCTAAGAACATAATGGTAGATACATTTTCGTAATTAATCGATTTTACAGGAAAATCTGCAAACATTTTAACTACAGCATGGCGTGCTTCTCTTTCTCCAACATTTACCAAGGGTATTCTGCCAGATACATCTCCAACAGCGTATATGTGTGGTACGTTTGTTATGGTATCTTGCTCGCCAATATGCACCCCTCTTTTACTCATTGCAACACCTGCATTTTCAATCTTTAACGATTTTATGTTGGGTACTCTTCCTATTGATAGCAAAGCTTTTTCTACAGTAATTACTTCTAAATCTCCACTTTCAGTTTCAATTTCATACTCTACTTTTCCGTCAATAATTTCTATTCGTTTTAATTGAGATTTGCGGTGTACAATCACCCCTTTTTTCTCCATATTATTAGAAATCAAATCAGATATATCTTCATCTTCGAATGGTAAAATACGCTCAGCTCTATCTATTAAATGAACTTTAGTTTTACCAAAATTTGCAAATATTGTTGCGTATTCACAACCAATAACTCCTGCACCAACAATAACTAAGCTTTCCGGAAATTCATCCATATTCTGAATGCCATCACTGGTCATAATTATTTTTTCATCAACAGTTACATCTGGCAATTTTCTGGGACTACTACCACTAGCAATAATAATATTTTCAGCATAAATTGTTTCTTCAACCCCATCTGCTTTAGATATTTTAACTTCTTTATCGTTAACAAAGCTAGCTATTCCTTTATCGTAAGTAATTAAATCTGTTTCGGCATGTATAATTCTAAGGTGACAGGTTAATTGAAATTTCCGATCAAAAACAGCTTCTTCAATAGAGTTTTTTACATCATTGTAAGATATGTCTAACAAATCAGCTTTTTCGTCTTCTAAATCTTCTTTTACCTTCCTATACCTTGTAGAAAGTTCCCACATTGTTTTAGAAGAGAGTGCTCCATTATAAATTCCTGCTCCTCCTAGCTTTTCTTTTTCAATAAGAATTACTTTCTTATCAAAATCTATAGCTCTCATAGCTGCTGCATAACCTGCTGGGCCGCCACCAATTACACATAAATCGTACTGTTCCATAAAATATATTAACCCTTATGTTTTGGATTTAAAATTAGTAAAAGTTTAACTCTTATTTACCTTATTTTATCATTTAATGTTAGATGATTAACTACTAAATTTCGCTTAGTGGACAATTGTAAATGAATTTACTTCTGTTTTTAATAATTCTATCTAACTCTATTAAAGATGCCAATGCTAATTGCGAGTAATTTTGAGATGCATTTCTAAAACTACCTACTTCTGTTTGCCATAAATTTTGTATTAATTTCATGTCTCCCTTTTTAGGATTTACTGCATTTACTGCATTTTTAACATTACCTGCTCCAGCATGGTAAGTATGTAAAACAAGTAATTTATACCACAAATCATTGGGGTTAAACTCAATGCCTTTGGCAGCTAATATTTTATTGGTTTCTGGAATGCAAATTGTGCGAATTAATTTTGCTGATGCCCATGCCGATTTATCAAAATCTTTACGTTCATCAACCGTTTTATTAACCTTTAAACCTAGGTTAATAGCTACAGCCCTCATAATTTGAAAAGAACCATAAGCTCCAACGGGCGATTTTTGCATTTTGTTAGGGCTTTCTATTAACAATATTGCTTGGGCAAAAAATGGATCAACGTTATTTTCATTAAATATTTTTATTCCTTGTCCAATACTTGGTATTACTTTTTCAAAATCATAAAAAGCTTTTTTGCCAGAGGTCATGTAAACATGATCTTCTTCTTGTAAATTATAATGTTTTTTTACACTATCTCTTATTGCATTTTTATCTTTCTCTGTCATTTTATCCCACTCTTTAACTGCAATTTTTTTTATAATTTGGCGGGTACTTCGTATATTTATTAATGCAGAATCATCTTCCATAGTCATTAAAGTTCTCCAAAAATTAGGTTGCTCTAACTTGTGCCAACCCTCGCTAAAAAGTTGTTTATTTTGTACAAATTGAAAATTTAAAGAATCGTGTAAACCAGCCACCTCTATAACTTCAGTTTCGGGTACTAATAATTGAGAAAAGCTTGATAAATTTACAGCGATTAAAATTCCTAAAAAGAGTGTTTTTATTTTATTCATAATTCAAAAATAAACAACTAAAATGCCAATTTTGTTAGGCAGTTATTTTATGTTTTAAACAGGGCTTTGTTACTTAATCTTTTTTAACTAAAAGATACAAATCATTTTCTAATGCAGCGTAACCTTGATCGTAACAGAAATAATAAATTTTACCTGCTTTTGTGGTGTAAATTTCGGTAATGTAATTAAAGTCAAAACCATTCATATCTAACTTCTTTTTACTAACCGTTCCTTTTCCTTTTGGGTTTAATTGTTCTAAAATTCGCCAATTTTTACGTAAACGGTTATTTACATTTCTTATTAAGTTTTTGCCATCTTTATTTATTTTATTGTTGTACGCGTTTCTACAATAATCTGAACAAAACTTTTTATCTACCCTACCTACAAAGGGTTCTGAACATTCTAAACATTTTTTCTTTTCCATCTGATAAAGGTACAAATTTATTATTTACAAACGACTACAAACGGTTACACTCGACTATAAACGAAAACAAACACTTAGTAACCGACTTATCTTTTTAAACCAGCTTTACTTTGCCTCATCAAATCTGAACAAATCAGGTAAAACAAATTAAACTTTATAAACCATAAAATTTTACATTATGAACAATTTAAAAAACAGAGTACAATTAATCGGAAACCTAGGTATGAGTCCTGAAATTAAAAATTTAGAATCTGGTAAAAAATTAGCTAAGTTTTCTATAGCTACAAACGAATCGTACAGAAATGCAAAGGGCGATAAAATAGAAGATACACAATGGCACAATGTTGTTGCTTGGGGCAAAACAGCAGAGATAATAGAAAAGTATTTACAAAAAGGTAGTGAGGTTGCTTTAGAGGGTAAATTAACGAGCAGAAGTTATGATGATAAAGATGGTAACAAACGCTATGTTACTGAAATTATAGCCAGCGAAATTTTAATGCTTGGAAATAAAAATAAATGATTAAGCAATCTAATTTCTACAACAAAATTTCTATGTTGTAATCAGATTGTAATAAAAAAGGCAGAAACGCTCCTGTTTCTGCCTTTTTAAGTTCACCCCTTTAATCTTATCTTTTTATTATGCTTTTGGTAACAATTTCATCATCGGCAATTACCTTAACAAAATACAAGCCTGCTTTTAAAGCATCTAACTGTAATGTATGTTGATGGGAATTAGCTAACTTTTTATCAAAAACTAAAACACCAATAGCATTATATATGGCAACTTTTATTGGTTCATTAGATTGATAACCTGCAATTGTTATTTGGTTGTAAAATGGATTTGGATAAATATTTAAAGTGGTTTTATTAATTTCTTTAATAGATAATGGTTGGTCAAAAATATTTATATTATCTAAATAAATAGAATTACCATATCCTGATCTGTTTTCAAAGAAAAATTCTACAGCACCAAAGCCAACAACTTGGTTTAAACTAACCGATTCAGTTCTCCATTCATTAGAATCTGGCGTAAAAAAGGATGGGGTATTAAATGCTGTTAAAAGGTCATTTCCATCTTTTTCGTACAACAAGTTTTTAGTAACACCACAATCTGTAGAGTAATAAACTGCCAAAGTATCTCTACGAGGTGCCCAATGTGGCGAATGAGCAACATCAAAGGTTAATTGAGGGTTAATTGTTGCAGTAAAATCATACGCAGGAGTAACTAAATAATCTTTTTCTCCTTCAAAGTCGGTTGAGTGATTATCAATAACCACACTAGCAGCACTAAATCCATGCCCACCTGCTGTAGTAGATAATTCCCAAGTAACACCATTATCAAAATTAATGATAGACCAATCTAATGGTGCTGCAGTGCCATCTTCGAAACCTTCAGACAAAGGCAACGCTGCACCTGTTGTTGGAGTTTGAACATGAATGTAATTTTGAGCAAAAACAGAATCACTTCCTGCAGCATTTGTTGCAATTAAAGAAACATGGTAAGTTCCATTATTAGGGTAACAAACTATTGGGTTTAAATCTGTTGATGTACTAGGTGTTCCGCCAGAGAAATACCATTGCCATTGCAGTCCTAAATCAAACGTTTCGTTAATAAATTGGGTACAATTTCCAGGGCAAATAGAAGTATCGCTAACACTAAATTGTACTACCGGAGTTGCTATCGAATAAACATCAGATTCCCAAAGTCCCCTACCATAAGTAGCTGCTCTAATTTTACCTGTAGGATAATAAATTTCTAATTCATTTACTCTTACATTAGGTAAACCAATCATAAACGATTGCCAATTTAATAAATCATCATTTTTATAATAAACCCCTATATCGGTTCCTACATAAACTCCATTATTTGTACCTTTTTCGTACAGCACACAATTTATAGGAAGGTTAGGTAAATTACCTGAAACATCTTCCCAGTTTACACCTCCATCTATTGTCTTATAAACTTTTGGCGAATTATTAAATCCTGATAAGCTAATCCATGCAATATCAGGATTTTGGTCGTGTACCGAAATGTAAGTAATGTTTGCACCATAAAGAATTGGTGTTATATTAGTCCAGTTTGCCCCCCCATTAGTAGTTCTTTTTAAAGAGGTTAATGTAGCGACATAAATTACATTAGAGTTAGATGGTGCCACTTCTAAAGATCTAATTGTAGCTGCATTAGAACCAAAGCTAGATATTGTACTCCAAGTATTACCTGCATTAGAAGATTTCCAAACGTTAGAGTATCCTGCATATATAATGTTATGATTGTTAGGATCTAAAGTGTAAGGCGTAACCCAAGCACCATCTTCTGTTATACTACCACTAATTCCGTTAAACGAATTACCTCCATTACTAGATTTATAAATATTACCATTTTGTGAGGTTGAATACATAATATTAGTATTCGTATGGTCAACTATCACCTCCATTCCATCTCCTCCGGTAACATGTGTCCAAGTACCATTTTTAAGCAATGTACATCCATTATCTTGTGCTCCAGCCATAATAATTCCAGCATCGGTTGTACTGGTTCCTAATCTGTAAAATTGAGAATTTTGGATTCCTGTGGTAATGTCAGAAAAACTATTTCCATTGTCTGAAGATTTAAAAATACCACCATCAGAACCTACAAAAAGTTCACTGCCATAAAAGTCTATTGTATGAATATCTGCATGTACATAAACATAACTACCAGTTGGCCAACTCCATTTTGATAAAGCCGTTAAAGTTGATCCTCCATTGGTAGATTTCCAAACATTAACACCACCAGTATAAACCTCATTTTTATTTGTTGGAGAAACTGCTAATGCCATATCATACCAGCTTTGCCCGCCACTATCTGAGCCACTTGTATTATAGCCAAGAACATTAGGCGTGTTTGTTCTTAACGAAAAACTGTTTCCTCCATTTGTAGATCTATACAAACCTAAAAAACCTTCATCTGTAGAATTTGCCGCTAATAAATAAACATAATTTGCATCGTTTGGAGTTACCGCAATTGATAATCTTCCTACATTACCTGAGGGCGTTCCTGCTGTTATATTATTAAACGAATTGGCATTACCTCCTGTTGTAGATCGGTAAAAAACAGACCCTGTACAAGCATAAACAATATCAGGGTTAGCAGTATTTAACTCTAAATCTCTAATTGAACCAATAAGCACCTGTTGCCAATTTACACCTGCATCTGTTGTTTTCCATAAACCATTACTTGTGGCTACCCATAAAATATTACTATTGGTAGGATGGTTAATTATTCTTCGCATAGTTCTGCTTTGAGATGATGACCAATTTAAACCAGTTGAGTTCCAAGTAGCACCACCATCAACCGATTTCATAACACCAATACTGTAGGTATCTCCACCATCCCCATCTCCAGTTGCTAAATATATAATGTTGGAGTTGTTCGGATCTACTGCTATTCCTGAAATTCCTAAAGCTGAAAAATTGTCTGTTAAAGGTAACCACGTAGCACCATTATCAGAAGATTTCCAACAGCCGCCAGCAGGAGTTCCAACATAAATTACATTGCTATTGTTAGGATCTACTGTTACCGCATTAATTCTTCCAATACCGGGGTTCCAACCAATAGAGTTCCAACTTGTTGGCCCTATAGGAGCCCAATTAGATAAAGATTTGTTAGTTGTTTCTTTTTTAGAGGCATATTTATTTTTAAACTTTTGGTGTTCTAACCAAGGTAAGCTTGGGTTAGGAATAATTCCATCAGAATTAACCCTTGTTTCCATAAAGTATTCCCATCGCTTAAATTGTTTCCAACCCTTACCTTTTTCATAAGTTTTACCGTCCCAATAATCTTCAAAAGCTTGCTGCACTTCATAAAAGTTTGCATTTTTTTCGTTCATTAATCGAACATACTCTTGGGCGTTGCTATAACTAACTAATGTTATTGTGCAAATTGCAAAAACTAAAAAATTCTTCATAAAATTAATATATCAATATTAGTGATTGGTAAAGATATTCAAATTAGGGTTAGCTAATTTTATTATTCTGTAAACGGATTGGATTCCTAAATTAAGAGCTTAACTCAATTCTTCTTTTAAATACTTTGCGGTATAACTTTTTTTGCTACGAATTAATTGTTCGGGCGTTCCTTCTGCAATAATTTCTCCTCCATTTAAACCTGCTTCTGGTCCAATATCCACAATATAATCAGCCACCTTAATAATATCCATATTATGCTCAATTATTAAAACAGTGTTGCCTAAATTAACCAAACGGTCTATTACTTCTAAAAATATTTTTATATCTTCAAAATGAAGACCTGTTGAAGGTTCATCTAAAATATAAAAGGTTTTACCTGTTTGTTTTTTAGCCAATTCCGTTGCCAATTTAACACGCTGCGCTTCGCCTCCCGAAAGTGTTGTTGAGGGTTGCCCGAGCTTAATATATCCTAAACCAACATCTTGCAAAGATTTAATTTTACGAACAATGTCTGGCATATTTTCAAAAAATTCTACCGCCTGATCTATCGTAAAGTTAAGCACATCACTTATCGATTTACCTTTAAATCTAACCTCTAAAGTTTCTCTATTATAACGTTTAGCATTGCAATCGGTACAGGCAACATAAACATCGGGTAAAAAGTTCATTTCTATGGTTTTAACACCTGCTCCTTTACACACTTCGCACCTACCACCTTTAACATTAAAAGAAAAAACACCCGGTTTATAACCTCTAATTTTTGCTTCGGGGAGGTTACTAAACAAAGCTCTTATGTTGGTAAAAACACCTGTATAGGTTGCCGGATTTGAGCGGGGTGTTCTGCCAATTGGAGATTGATCTATATCTATTATTTTATCAATATATCCGAGCCCTTTAATTTCTTTATAAGGCAAAGGATTTTTTATAGCTTTAAAAATATGCTTATTTAGTATGGGATAAAGTGTTTCGTTTATTAAAGTAGATTTTCCGCTACCAGACAAACCTGTTACACAAACCAACTCTCCTAAAGGAATTTTTAAATGAACATTTTTAAGATTATTACCTGATGCTCCAATTAATTCTAAAAACTTACCATTTCCTTTTCTTCTTTTTTTAGGGATAGAAATTGCTAACTTACCACTTAAAAAATTAGCTGTTTCAGTATCATTTTTTATGAATTTTTTAGGGTTTCCAACTGATACTACCTCTCCTCCATGAACTCCTGCTTTTGGACCAATATCAATAATATAATCCGATGCCAGCATAATTTCTTTATCATGCTCTACAACAATTACAGAATTACCTACATCTCTTAATTCTTTTAAAGAAGTTATTAGTTTTAGATTATCTCTTTGATGTAATCCTATACTTGGTTCATCTAATATATATAATACATTAACCAATTGAGAACCTATTTGCGTTGCCAATCTTATTCTTTGAGATTCGCCACCAGATAATGTTTTAGAGCTCCTATTTAAAGACAAGTAGGTTAAACCAACATCTAGCAAAAATTGTATTCTGGTGTTTATTTCTTTTAAAATTTCTTTACCTATAATTTGCTTTTGAGGCAACAACTTATCTTCTAAGGTAGAAGTCCATTGATACAAGTCTTCTAAATCCAAGCTGGCAATTTCATCTATCGATTTATCATCAACTTTAAAATAAGTGGCCTCTTTTTTTAATCTACCACCTTTACAGCTATAACAATTTACTTTGTTCATAAAACTATTTGCCCACCTTCCAATAGATTTACTTTTATTTTCTTCAAATTGTCTAACAATAATATTCACAATTCCTTCAAATTCTATCTTATAATCTGAAGAAATTCCTGCTACAGTTTGTGCTACAGTTAATGTTTCTGTAGATCCATTTAAAATATAATCTATTGCTTCTTCAGGTATTTCGCCAATGGGTGTATTTATTGTAAAACCGTATTTTTTACCAATGGCTTCTATCTGTTTAAAAGTCCAATTGTTTTTATAAGCACCTAAAGGTGCTATTCCTCCTTTTTTTATAGATAATTTAGGGTTAGGTATAATTTTCTCGAGGTTAATTTCAGAAACTAAACCCAACCCATTACATTTTTTGCAGGCTCCATAAGGCGAGTTAAACGAAAAAAGATTGGGGGCTGGTTCATCATAAGAAATACCAGTTGTTGGGCACATTAAGTTTTTACTTAAAATAGAAAACTGATTACTTTCTAAATCAAAAACCATGATAGAACCTTTACCATGTTTCATGGCTAAATTTACAGCATCTGAAATGCGTTTTCGGTCTTCTTTTTTTACTTTAATTTGATCTACAACAATTTCAATATCATGGGTTTTATAACGATCTAATTTCATCCCCGAACTAATGTTAACTAGTTCTCCATCTATTCTAACTTTTACAAACCCTTGTTTAGATATTTGTTTAAATAAATCTTGATAATGCCCTTTTCTACCCCTTACTATTGGTGCTAAAACAATTAGTTTTTTACTTTGATATTGATCTATTATTAAATCTACAATTTGTGCAATAGTATGTTTTACCATTTTTTCGCCAGTATTATACGAATAGGCATCTGATACTCGGGCAAAAAGTAATCTAAAAAAATCGTAAACTTCGGTAATTGTACCTACTGTAGATCTGGGATTTTTACTAACTGTTTTTTGTTCTATAGCAATAACAGGGCTTAAGCCTGTTATTTTATCCACATCAGGACGCTCCATGGTCCCTAAAAAGTTTCTGGCATAAGCAGAAAATGTTTCTAAGTATCTTCTTTGTCCTTCTGCATAAATAGTATCAAATGCTAAAGAAGACTTTCCGCTACCCGAAACTCCAGTCATTACAACCAATTTGTTTCTTGGAATTTTTACAGAAACGTTTTTTAGGTTATGAACTCTAGAACCTATTACTTCAATAAACGCTTCGTCATTATTACTCATTGCCAGATTTATTTACATTTTTTTTAGCTATTGTAAATAAAACTCCAAAAACAATTAAAAAATAAGCTGAAAATATTAGGGTGTACCAGTGATTCCAGTTTTGAATGCTTGAAATAGCGTAAACAGCAATAGCTGATGATATAATTGATATTAAGGCTATAATTGCAGCCACTTGCTTTTCAGTAAATCCTAAATAAGCTAAATGGTGTGTAGTATGATCTTTACCTCCTACAAACGGAGAATTTCCTTTGCTTAACCTTTTAATGGTTACAGTAGTCGTATCAACTATTGGAATAATAAATGCTAATAATGGAATTAATAGTTGTCGTGAAATAGCAAATTCTGATGTTGTTATTGGATTCCATAGGTAGTTGATGCTTAATGCTGCCAATAAAACACCTAAATACTGACTTCCAGTATCTCCCATATACATTCTTGCGGGGTTCCAATTAAAGTACAAAAACCCTAATAAAGATGCCAGCAATCCAATCACAATAGTTGTTCCTAAACTATCTGCTTCATTATTTACTAGCATTAAAAGTAATATTGTAAAGGCTATCACTACTGAAACAATTGTGGTAATTCCATCCATATTATCTAACATATTAATAGAGTTCATCAATCCCACTACCCACAATATTGTTATCGAATAATTTAGTAAATCATTATCAAAAATAGTTATAAATGAACCTGAGTATATTAAAATTACACCGCATAAAACTTGAGTTAAAAACTTTAATATTGGTCGGGTATTATAAGCATCATCAGATAAGCCCATTAAAAATCCTAAAGAAGTTGCTCCTACTATGCCTGTAAATCTAAAATCAATACCACTTTCTTCGTAAGAAAAAATAAAGGAATGAAGAATGATTGACAGCAGGAATATGATATAAAATGTTAGACCACCTAAAGCAGGTTTTGCTTGAGCACTCCATCTTATGGTTTTTTCATCTTCATTTCTAATGCCAAGAGTTTTTACAAATCTTAACATAACTCTATTAATTAAAATAGAAAACAATAATGCTCCTAAAAAGAAAAAAATGTGTTTCCACGAAATTAAGTTCATGTTAAAAAGGGGTTATAAAGTCATTAAAATTATTTGCTTCTTTGTCTTTTTCAGATAAAATTGGGCTTGAAATATTCCAGTCAATATTTAAATCTTTATCATTCCATAAAAGAGCATCTTCTGCTAATTTATTATAACCATTACTGCATTTATATGAAAAAATGGTATTGTTTTCTAAAGTTAAAAATCCATGAGCAAAACCTTTAGGAACGTAAAACATTTTTTTATTTTGTTCAGAAAGTTCAATTTTAAAATGCTTACCGTAAGTTTTTGAGTTTTTTCTAAGATCTACAACCACATCTAAAACTTTACCTTTAATTACCCTAATTAATTTAGCTTGAGCATAGTTTGGTTTTTGAAAATGTAGTCCTCTTAGTACATTTTTATTTGATTTTGACTCATTGTCTTGCACAAAAACATCAGTTATTCCATTTTCACAAAAAACTTTTTCGCTGTAAGCTTCAAAAAAGTATCCCCTATCATCTAAAAATACCTTGGGTTCAATAATCATCAAACCTTCAAGTGGTGTTTTAATAAATTTCATTTATTCTTTCCGATTAATAATCTTTTTGATTAATCCTTTTTTTTCTTTTGGTTCTTCCTCATAATACCCTCCGTAACCATAACCGTAACCACCTCCATAGCCATATCCATAACCGTAGCCATATCCACCACCACCATAAGATCTTTTTTCGCTTTCTACAGCATTTAATACGATAGATAATTTCTTAACCTCGTTATCTAGCATTAATCGATCAACATTGTTTACAAAAAACTTTTTGGAGTATTCATTTTTAAAAACATAAATAGGATAATCTGCTTTTTTTAAGATGGTCATAGCATCAGAAACTAAACCTATTGGCGGATTATCAATAATTACATAGTCGTATTCTTTTTGTAAATTTTCTATAATATTATCTAACTCACCATTAATTATTAATTCGGATGGATTAGGTGGTATTGGCCCTGAAGTTATAAAATCTAAATTCTCTAGTTCGCTATGATGAATACATTCTGTTATTGCTTTATTTTTTATCAACAAAGAACTCATCCCAACATTATTATCTACTCCAAAACCAATATGTATTTTTGGTTTTCGCATATCCAAATCTAAAATCACTACTTTTTTACCTGAATAAGCAATAATTCCTGCAATATTTATAGCACAAAAGGTTTTTCCTTCGCCAGAAACTGTAGAAGTAACTGCTAATAATTTTTTGCCAGGAGTACCATCAATAAATTGCATATTTGATCTTATGGCTCTAAACGATTCTGCAATTATTGATTTTGGGTTTTTATTAACCACTAATTGAGAAACAGGTATATCTAGTTTATACTTAGGTACAACTCCTAAAACTGTTAAATCTGCATAAGAATATCTTAAAATTTCATCTATCGAAGAAATCGTATTTTTTAAAATATATTTGGCTAATAATAAAATGATACTAATTATTAATCCAAGCATTAACCCAACACTAATAAACAGTTTTTTATTAGGAAAAATTGGAGTGGTTGGTACAGTAGCTCTATCTAAAATTAAGTGTTCAGAAACAAATCCTGCATCTGATATCGAATACTCTGTTCTTTTTTCCATTAACATGGTAAAGAATTTTTCATCTATTGATAAAACTCTTTGCAACCTAGCATACTCTAATTCTTGAGCAGGTACATTTTCAAATTTACCTTCTAATTCTTTTATTTTAGATAAGATTTTGGTTCTTTTTAGATTTAGCTTTTCAATCGTAGAATTAATTCCTTCAAAAAGGATTTTTTTCTGAATATCAATTTTATAATCTAACGATTTTACTAATTCGCTATTAGAAGTTACTTCGTATTGAAAGTTTTCTTTTTGAATTAACAGCTCTTTTAAATTGGTTATTAAAGACATTATTCCACCCGCATAATCTGTTCCTGCTAAAATGGGTAGTAAGTCGTAAACATCTATTGCATCAATATTGGCAGATACTGATTCTTTAATTTCTTTTAAAACAGTACTTTGCAGTTCAATATCAACCAATTCATTTTCTAATTTAACACTTCTATCAAAATAAGATGATGATCTATCAATTGTTGTATAATTGTTTCCTTCATGAAAATCTTTAATCTTATTTTCAGAAAGTTTTAATTTATTATAATACCTATCTAACTGCGTATCAATAAACTCTAAAGCACTTTTAGATCCTTTACTTCTTTCTTCAATATCATAATGCATATACTCATTTGCAACAGCAGTTACAATATCAACAGCTTTGCCTGCATTATAATCTTCAAAAGCAATACGTATAGTTTTTGCAGCACCATTTAAAGGAATAACAGATAATTTAGAGTTCAACTGATTGGTTAGAGTTTCATAGCTATTAATTCTAAAATACAGGCTTCCATCTTTAAGAGGTTCTACGTTACCATTGTTTATTTTTTTAATGTTAAAGTCTATTTTTGGTAACGAAACTAATTTGTTGGTTTTAAATTCACCTAAAGATTCTTCGTTTTTAATCAATTCAAAATCTGTATCATTTTTAAAAATGATATAAAAATTTTGATTTAAAATTGATGAATCTTTAATCAAATAATCAACCTTAATTGGAGTTGATTTATACAATTCGTTGGTTAAAATTTCTCCTTCGGTATGATAGCTTACATCAACAGGAATGCGTTTTAAAGCTCTTTTAAATAAAAGTTTTGATTTTAAAATTTCAACATCTTTTGCTAAACTATTAGCTTCTTGTGAATTTTGTACATCTAAAACAGTGTTTGCTCTGTTTTCGGAATTAACTTGGTAAATTAGCTCTGATGAATAAACTGGTGCTGTATAACGTAAATATAGAAGTGCTCCAACTACACAAATAGCAATAATTAAAATAAACCATAATAAGTTTTTTTTAATTAGGTGCAACAGTAAAACAGGATCAGATTCTGTATTTAAATTTGATCGTTTTCTTACTCTAGCTTTATTTATATTGTTTGAAGAATTGTTTTCTTCCATTTTTATTAGTTCGTATTTTTTAAGTTATCAATAACTAAAAACAATGTTAAAGTACTTGCAATTAAACTTACAATTGGCGCTACATCTCTAACAATTTTTTGCAAGGTTTCTGTGCGAGGTTCAATGTAAATTATATCATTTGCTTGCAAAACAAAGTCTGTTTGCTTAATACCTTCTATTGAGCTTAAATCAAATAAATACACTTTAGGATCTTTTAAATTTCCTCTAATTAATTTTATTCTTTTAGCTTTAGCAATATCGGTTAAACCACCTACTGCACCAAGTGCTTCTAATAA
Organism: Vicingaceae bacterium; assembly: GCA_049608005.1. GTDB lineage: Bacteria > Bacteroidota > Bacteroidia > Flavobacteriales_E > Vicingaceae. The sequence goes on along the minus strand of JBMYXB010000001.1, from coordinate 17,491 downwards.
TTTAATGTTATTTGAAGTTAATGGTATTATTTGAGCTTTATTACTTCCTCCAGGAAAAACAGTTACTCTTTTATTTACAACTTTAATTTGTACAAAAGGCTTAATGTAATATTTAGCGTATTCTTTTTCTAATAAATCTTCTACCTCTTTAATGGTTAATCCTTTTAGTTCTAACCTTCCTAAAACGGGTAATTTTACTAGTCCATCAAACTCAACTGTGTACTGAAAATTACTATTCATTGTTCCTTGCACACCTTGTTCTTTAATGGCAGTAAAATCCACAAGTACACTACCATTATTGGTATAAAGCCTAAACTCTATAATATCACTTGATGAGATTACATACTCTGAAACCTCACCTGAAGGAGGAGCTGCAAACTCATAATCTTTAGCTGTTTTCATCATAATATTTGAATTATAATTACATGAAAAACATGCAATTATTAAACAAACAGCTATTATTTTTTTTAGTCTTTCCAACATCATTCTACCTTTTCTTTAGCAACCAACAAATTTATTAAATTCTTATGGATTAACACTTATTTTTATTTATTGTTTAAAAGGGTTAAATAAAGGTTTTTCATGTCGTTAACTAAACGCATGTAATGAAATTCTTTTTTTACAAAACTCCACCCTTTAGCCCCCATTTCACCTCTTAATTCATCATCATTTACTAGCTTAAGAAGTGCTTCAGAAAACTCATTTAAGTTATCAGAATTAGTTACAAAAGCTGTTTCGTTTTTTAATACTATATTTTCTACCCCTCCAACATTAGTTGTTACAATTGGCTTATTTGCGGCCTGTGCTTCTATTAAACTAACAGGCGTACCTTCATTTAAAGAGCTTAACGCAATAATATCTAAGCCTGCATTTGCCCAATCTACCTCTTTAATCCAAGAGGTAAAAACAACCGTAGCTGGTTTAGGATTTTTACTCCACTCTACACCATCCAACTCAATACGTTTTAGTAATTCAATTAGTTGCTCTTTACATTCTCCATCACCAATAATAAAAACTCTAATTTTTTTAGTTGTTTTATTATGTACTTCTTTAATCGCATTAATAAATAATTGATGATTTTTAATAGGAACCAATCTACCTATTATTCCTATTGCAATTTCATCTTCTTTTATTTGATATTTTTCTCTAAAAGATGTTCTTTTTTCCGTAATATTTTTCTGAAATCGATCTAAATCAAAACCCAAAGGAACAACCGCCAATTTATCTGCTTTACAAATTTTATGCTCTTTCCAAAGTTCTTCTTTTTGAATATCACTAATGGCTATAATTTTTGTTGATTTTTTTGCTAACCATCTTTCTATGGTTTTATAAAATAATGTTTTCGCTTTTCCAAAATAAGAATGAAACACATGCCCATGAAAAGTATGAACAATAACTGGCACATTACATTTTGCTGCAGCCAACCTGCCTAAAGTACCTGCTTTAGAGGCATGAGTATGAACAATATCTGGCTTAAACTCTTTAATTAACTCTACCAGTTTTCGGTAAGCTTTTTTATCTTCTTTAAAGTTAATGCTTCGTTGCATTTCTGGAATAACAATAGGTGTTAACCCTAACTGAGTTACAATAAACTCAGAACTTTCTTCCTCCTCATACTTTACTCCTCCTACTAATAAAGTTTCGAAATTATCACCTAAATATTTTGTAAGGTAAGCTGCATTATAAGTAGGCCCTCCAATATTAAAACGATTTATAATACGAAGTACTTTTATTTTCTTTTTTTCTTCCACTATTTTTGAATGTATTTTTTCCACCAAGTATTAAAAACAATTAAGGCCCATATTGTTGCCTGTACATCTTCCGGGTTGTTAGAGAAAAGTTGTTTTTTTAACCCTTGTATTGCACTAACATTAAACAATCCCTGCTCCTCTATGAAATCATCAGATAATAAATCGTTTTCAATTTTAGTTCTTAATTCGTTTCTAAACCAGCTTAACAATGGCACTTCAAAACCATGTTTTGGTCGTTTATAAATTTCTTCCGGCAATTCAGTTCTAAATGCATCTTGAAGAATTTTCTTCTTCATATTAGCATTAATTTTAAATGCTGTGGGTAACGAAAAAGCAAAGTTAACCAAACGATGATCTAAAAATGGTGTTCTAACCTCTAAGCTATTTGCCATACTCATAGCATCTACTTTACGTAACATATCATTGGTTAAAACCATTTTCATATCGGTGTGCAGCACATCATTTACATCTCCATCTCTCCTAATATTTTTGAGCAACTCTTCTTTTCGTTTCTTATATTCAAAAGCTGTATCACTTAAACGTTGCGGATTAAAAATTAACTCTTCTTTTAACAAGTAATTGGCTTTTTCTTCATCTAAAATTGATGCCCATTTCCAATACCTTGCTTTGTTGGTTAATCGCGAACCCAAACTAAATTTATACAGCTGCCTATTAACATTTGTAAATTTTGAATTTCTTGATTTTGGTAGCATTCGCCATAGCGGGTAACCCATTTTTACTGCAGACTCTTTTATACCTGGATGACGCGATTTAAATTCTGCCGCATGTTTGTTGTAACCCGAAAACATTTCATCTGCCCCATCTCCAGAAAGGGCAACTGTAACATGTTCTTTAGTTCGTTTACTCAACAGGTAAACTGCAATTGCTGATGAATCAGCAAAAGGTTCATCTAAATAATCTAAAATATTATCTAAATCTTCATACAAATCATTATTGGATAATGAAAACACACTGTGGTTACTCCCTATTTTTTTAGCTACAGCATTAGCATAAGTTGTTTCATCAAAAAATGGCTCATCTTTAAACCCTATAGAAAAAGTTTGTAAATCGGGCTTATGTTTTTTAGCTAATAAACTGATAATAGAAGAATCTACTCCTCCACTTAAAAATGTACCTACCGGCACATCCGAAACCAATCTTTTTTGAACAGCATCATCCAACAAATTACGCAACATCTCTTGAGATTTATCGTAATTCATTGCTGATATTTGAAGATTTGACTGTTGATTTAAAGGAATTTCATAATACATTTCTTCCTTTATAAGCTCTCCAAGTTTAGCCGTATTTTCAATTACAATAAAATGTCCTGGCTTTAATTTCTTAACCCCTTCAATTATTGAATTATGGGTAGGAATATAATTAAACTGTAAGTAGTTAAACAAACTCACTTTATCAATTTCCTTTTTAATACCAAAAGTTAAAAGTGCTTTTAATTCAGAACCAAAAATAAATTGCTCTCCATCAAAATAATAAAGCAAAGGCTTAATACCCATTCTATCGCGTGCAACAAATAAACTTTTCTCTTGTTTATCATAAATCGCAAAAGCAAAAAAACCATTTAATTTCTCTAAACACTTTTCTTGATGTTTAATATAATAATAAAGTAACACTTCGGTGTCAGAATTGGTAACGAATGAAATACCATCTGCAATTAATTCTTTTTTTAATTCGAGGTAATTGTAAATTTCGCCATTAAAAACAATTACATACCTTTTGGTAACATCTGTAAATGGTTGGTTGGCTGCTTTTGATGTATCAATAATTGATAAACGTGCGTGCCCTAAAGCCAATCCATCAATTAATTCTGTACTCTGATTATCAGGCCCTCTTTTAGATAGCGTACTCGTAGCTTCAGTAATTTTACTAAGCTCGCTTTTATTGAGAGATATTATTCCTGCAATTCCACACATAAAGTAAAGATACTAAAACAAAAGCTTTTCTTAATCTCTATTTCCTTTTTTAGCCGCATCATAATCTGGAGTTTTTAAATAAGGCTTAACTTCTTCTCTTGATATTTGATCCTGAAGTTTGAATAGTATTTTAAAATATGCTTCTTTGGTCATAGAATCATGATGAATTAACCCTTCGTGTGCTTGCCTTGTTTGAAATAAACTTAATCCTAAAAAACAAAACATAAACGTTAAAACTATTGTTTTATATGCTTTTGTTAACTCAAAAACCTTTTGAATTACAAACGCTAACCCCACAGCTAAAAACGGCATTACATCTATCATTGTTCTATATCCGTAAGAACCACCAAACCACCAATCCCACCAGCAAGATGCCACATAAAAATAAAGTGTTACTGGAACTAATAAAGACAATATATTTTTATCTTTTTTTGCCAGCGTTAACGCAAAGCCAACCAATGCAAAAGCCATTAGTGGTGTATATAATAGCCATCCTTTTCTAAAACTAAATAGTGCATTTAATATTTGTGGATCATTAAAAAAGAAGCCTTCTTCTGAGTAAGAATAAAATAAAAAATCTCCAGTAACTGTTTTCCAATAAATAAATTGAGGCACCCAAATTAAAAATGCACAAAAGACAACGATTAATAATGGTACTATTTGCTTCTTAAAAAATAGCAAGCGTTCTTTTATCGAAACTATATTATATAGCAGCGGAAAAGAAATAATGATTAACATAGTTGGCCTAATTAACACCATTAAACCAAACAACAAACCCAACACAACACTTAATTTTAAGCTAGGTTTTTCATACCACAACATCACACAATAAATACTAATAGAAAGTAAACTAAATAAATATACGTGCGGCATTCCTACAGCTATTACTGTATAATAATAAAGATTTGTACCTAATCCAATAAATAATAAAGTTAGTGCCGCCACTTTATTAGAAAAATATTTCTGTAAGACTTTCCTCAAAAAAATAAAGCCTAACAGCAGATAAAACAAACCACTCATAGCTATTCCAAACTTATATGGTTTAGAATATCCTCCGGGTTCATTTTCTGAATTTAAAGCATATAAATGACTAGCAAAAAAGAAAGGAGCATACAAAACGGACATCCCCATAGTTGTTTTAAAAACTTTCCCTCCATTCTTGGCTTTTTCCATCCAAAAAACATGTTTAAACTCCTCAAATTTTTCATTTGGATTTTCTAAAGAAACATCATCATAAATAAATGTAGCCGGTAAATACCCGTAATAACTCACTACATCCCAAGCAATAATTCCTTCCTCTTTATTCCAATGTTTTAAATTAAAAATAGTGTAGGTAGAAACTGTAACTAAAAGTATAATTACCCAAACATCTTTTTTTATTTTTTTTAGATGTCTAATTTCGAAATCTTTTACTAAAAACACCTATTTGAATTATTTTCCACAACACTTTAAAAGCATCAGAATTTCTCATTTTTTTCCCTTCCCCTTTGTTTCTTGGCAAATATCTCACTGGTACTTCTGTAATAATATTTCTTTGAATTTTTAATGCTTTCAACATCAATTCTGCCTCAATAGCAAACCTATCCTCTTTAGAATTAATCTGATCAAATAATGGTTTTGTAATTAACTTATAGCCACAAGCCATATCTGTAATCTTTACATTAATTAACAAAGAAGTTAAAAAAGAAAAGAACTTATTTCCTAAATACCTATCATAAGCAAACAAAGGCCTGTTTACTCCCGGCAAATACCTAGAACCATTTACAAACAAAACACCTAATTCATCCATAGCATTTAACATAGAAGGAATATCTTCTGGATAAAGTTCTAAGTCAGCATCTTGAATTAACAAAAGATCGCCACTCATTTTCTCTACCCCTGTTCTAATCGATTTTCCTTTGCCCTTATTTTCATTATGATTTACCAAATGAAAATTATCATATTCACGTATATAATTTTCGACTACAGCCCGAGAACCATCTGTAGAACAATCATTTACAACAATCACTTCCCATGATTTAACAAAAGATGGAAACTTAAGCCCGAGAATTCTCTCTAACACCACTGTAATTGTGCTAGATTCGTTATATAAGGGGATTATAATTGAAAGATTCATTTAAAATTTTAATTGAAAGTAATCTAAACAAACAGCATAGCAAAAAAAATCCTTCTTAAGATTCAAGAAGGATTTTTATTTTATGAATAAACTACTCAAATATTTATTTGTAGGATTCCTATTACATGTGTATTACTTCATCGTAAGCAGCAGCTGCAGCTTCCATAATAGCCTCACTCATTGTTGGATGAGGATGAACTGTTTTAATTAATTCATGACCAGTAGTTTCTAATTTTCTAATAGCAACTATTTCAGCAATCATTTCGGTTACGTTAGCACCAATCATGTGTCCTCCTAAAAGCTCACCATATTTAGCATCAAAAATCAATTTAACAAAACCATCTTTGTGCCCTGCAGCACTTGCCTTACCAGAAGCTGAAAAAGGAAATTTACCAATCTTTAACTCATAACCAGCCTCTTTTGCAGCAGCTTCAGTCATTCCAACTGAGGCAACCTCTGGAGCACAATACGTACACCCAGGAATATTTCCATAATCCAATGGTTCCACATCCATTCCTGATATTTTTTCTACACAAATAATTCCTTCCGCAGAAGCTACGTGAGCTAATGCTGGTCCTTTTGCAACATCTCCAATTGCATAATAACCCGGAATGTTTGTTTGGTAAAAATCATTAGTAATAATAATATCACTATCCGTAGCAATTCCTACATCTTCTAAACCAATGTTTTCGATATTTCTTTTAATTCCAACAGCCGAAAGCACTACATCACACTCAATAGTTTCTTCACCTTTCTTCGTTTCAACCAACACTTTACAACCAGTACCTGAAGTATCTACACTCTTAACTGACGATTTAGTCATTACATTAATTCCAGATTTTTTAAAAGAACGTCCTAATTGCTTAGACACATCAACATCTTCAACCGGAACAATGTTATCCATAAATTCTACAATAGTTACATCAACGCCCATAGCATTATAAAAGTAAGCGAACTCAACCCCTATTGCTCCAGAACCTACCACTACCATTTTTTTAGGCAATTTAGGTAAAACTAATGCCTCTCTATATCCAATTATTTTTTTACCATCTTGTGGTAAAAAAGGTAACTCTCTAGATCTTGCTCCAGTTGCAATAACAATGTTTTTTGCAGCATATTCAGTTACTTTACCATCAGCATCAGTAACATCCACTTTTTTACCCGCTTTAACTTTTCCAGAACCAGTAATAACATCAATTTTATTTTTTTTCATTAAAAACTGAATCCCATTACTCATTCCTGCAGCAACATCTCTACTTCTTTTAACTATTGCAGGGAAATCTGCATCAGCACCTTTAATGTTTATTCCGTAATCGGCAGCATGGTTAATATATTCAAATACATTAGCACTTTTTAATAAAGCTTTTGTAGGAATACACCCCCAATTTAAGCAAATACCACCTAATTCTGATCTTTCAACAACAGCCGTTTTCAACCCTAATTGAGAAGCTCTAATAGCAGTAACATAACCACCAGGACCACTTCCTACAACAATAACATCATAACTCATATCTATATATGTTTAATTTTTATATTCTAATTTAATAGAGTACGAAATTAGTTAAAAAGTTAAAAAATAGAAAGTTTGTAAAGTCTAAAATTGATAAAGTTTTAAAGAGCTAGCTTATAGGCTTAACAAAGTCTAAAATCTACAATTAATTAACTTCTTTATTTGGGCGTTTTAACGGGCTGTACACTATATCTTTTTTTTATTTACTTGTTTATAATCCTCCAAGGTTTATTTAGCTTAACAATATAAACCTTGGAGGATTCGGTGGTTGAAGAAAAAAAAAGGATGCCGCTTCCATCCCTAACGCAAAATCCCCCTAGCCCCCTTCAAAAGGGGGAACAATAGGTGTTCCAAAACAACAAAACTTTTTATGAAATAGTTTTTTACTTCTCCACTTTTAGAGGAGATGTCCGCAGGACAGAGGGGTATTTTTAAGTAAATAAGTATATGTTTTTTACCCCTTCCCCCTTCGGGTACTTCCCCTAAAAAAAAGGGGAAGAGTGAGTAGTTTTTTGTTTTTTAATTATGCGATAGTTTTTACTTCTCCACTTTTAGGGGAGATGTCCGCAGGACAGAGGGGTGTTTTTTAAGTAAAAGAATTATAGGCTTTTTACCCCTTCCCCTTCGGGTACTTCCCCTAAAAAAAGGAGAAGAGTTGATAGTGTATTTAATTAACAAAACTTTTTATGAAATAGCTTTTTGCTTCTCCACTTTTAGGGGAGATGTCCGCAGGACAGAGGGGTATTTTTAAGTAAATAATTATATGTTTTCACCCCTTCCCCCTTCGGGTACTTCCCCTAAAAAAAAAGGGAAAAGTTGGTAGTTTTTTTAATTAACGAAACTTCTTATGAAATAGTTTTTTACTTCTCCACTTTTAGGGGAGATGTCCGTAGGACAGAGGGGTGTTTTTAAGTAAATATTTATACGTTTCTTTACCCCTTCCCCCTTCGGGTACTTCCCCTAAAAAAAAAGGGAAGAATGAGTAGTGCATTTAATTAACGAAACTTCTTATGAAATGGCTTTTTGCTTCTCCACTTTTAGAGGAGATGTCCGCAGGACAGAGGGGTATTTTTGAGTAAATAAGTATATGTTTTTTACCCCTTCCCCCTTCGGGTACTTCCCCTAAAAAAAAGGGGAAGAGTGAGTAGTTTTTTGTTTTTTAATTATGCGATAGTTTTTACTTCTCCACTTTTAGGGGAGATGTCCGCAGGACAGAGGGGTGTTTTTTAAGTAAAAGAATTATAGGCTTTTTACCCCTTCCCCTTCGGGTACTTCCCCTAAAAAAAGGAGAAGAGTTGATAGTGTATTTAATTAACAAAACTTTTTATGAAATAGCTTTTTGCTTCTCCACTTTTAGGGGAGATGTCCGCAGGACAGAGGGGTATTTTTAAGTAAATAATTATATGTTTTCACCCCTTCCCCCTTCGGGTACTTCCCCTAAAAAAAAAGGGAAAAGTTGGTAGTTTTTTTAATTAACGAAACTTCTTATGAAATAGTTTTTTACTTCTCCACTTTTAGGGGAGATGTCCGTAGGACAGAGGGGTGTTTTTAAGTAAATATTTATACGTTTCTTTACCCCTTCCCCCTTCGGGTACTTCCCCTAAAAAAAAAGGGAAGAATGAGTAGTGCATTTAATTAACGAAACTTCTTATGAAATGGCTTTTTGCTTCTCCACTTTTAGGGGAGATGTCCGTAGGACAGAGGGGTATTTTAAGTAAATATTTATATATTTCTCACCCCTTCCCCCTTCGGGTACTTCCCCTAAAAAAAAGGGAAAGAGTTAGTAGTTTTTGTTTTTAAATTACTTGTTTAAAATAATTTCTTTTCGTTTTAAACAACCTGATTAAACAATACTTTCTACTTTTAACTTTCTAACTTTAATCTGACTACATGAAATACATCGTTTCTTATCAAAAACCAAACACGCATTATATTGATATTGAATATATTATTGATAACGTAAATTCTGAAAAAATTGAAATTCAACTACCTGCGTGGAGACCAGGAAGATATGAATTAGCCAATTTTGCTAAAAACATACAAAAATGGGAAGCTTTTGATCCCAATGGAAAACCTCTTTCTTCAAAAAAAATAACCAAAGATTTATGGGAAGTTGAAACAAAAGGAAACTCAACTATACATATAAAGTATAACTATTTTGCCAATGAGATTAATGCAGGATCTTCTTACTTGGATGATAAACAACTTTATATAAATGGCGTAAATTGTTTTTTATATGTACCCGAACGAATAAATGAAGAATGCGAATTGGAATTAATAATTCCTAAAGATTATAAAGTGGCTTCTGGTTTAAAAGAAATAACTCAACATCAATTTAAATGTGCAGATTTTCATCAATTAGTAGATTCTCCTTTAATTGCAAGCAACAGTTTACAACACCATACGTATAACGAAAGTGGTGTAAAATTCCATTTATGGTTTCAAGGAGAATGTAAACCCAACTGGAAATTGTTAGAAAATGATTTTAGAAAATTTAGCAAAGCTCAAATTGAAGATTTTGGAGATTTTCCTACTAAAGATTATCATTTTTTATTCCAGATTTTAACACACAGAACCTATCATGGAGTAGAGCATTACAACTCAACAGTAATTTCTTTAGGCCCATCTTATGATGTGATGAAAAAAGAAGGCTGGTACAATGAATTGTTAGGCGTTAGTGCTCACGAATTATATCACTCTTGGAATGTAAAAAAAATTAGGCCAATAGAAATGTTGCCTTACAATTACTTCAAAGAAAACTATACCGAATTAGGATATTTAACCGAAGGAGTTACCACTTATTTTGGAGATAAATATTTATTTTCTTCGGGTGTTTTTAATTGGGATCAATATGCTAAAACGTTTAATCAATTATTGAGCAGGCATTACACTAATTTTGGAGTTAATAATTATTCTGTTGTACAATCTTCTTTTGACACTTGGCTGGATGGTTATGTAAAAGGAGCTCCAGGAAGAAAAGGTTCTATTTATACTGAGGGTGCCTTAATTGCTTTTATAACAGATATTTTTATCTTACAAAATACCAACAATAAAAAATCATTAAATGATGTCATGAAAATCTTATATCAAGATTTTGCTAAAAAAGGAAAAGGTGTTTCCGATTTAGATTACAAAACTATTGTTGAGCAAGTAGCAGGAACTTCTTACAATGAAATTTACAACAACTTTTTACATGGAACAGAAGACTACACTTCAGCTTTACAAGAAAGCTTAAACTACATTGGTTGCGATTTAAAAATTGAACCTTCAAAAAATTACAACGAAGCTTTTTTAGGCTTTACTGTTCGTTATGAAAACAACAAATGTTTAGTAGATAACATTTATCCTAATTCTATTGTGGAAGAAAATTGCTTATCTATTAATGATGAACTAATTGCAATTAACGGAATTAAAATAACCAACAATTTAACCGAATGGACTGAATACTTTAAAACGGAAGAAATGGCTTTATCAGTTAAACGAGCTTTAGGGGTTATTGAAAAAATAAAACTACCCAAAAGCACTACTCTTTATTTTAAAACTTATACTATCCAACAAAATGAAGAATCTGACAATTTTAAGGCTTGGCACCAATAATTTTTATCCCATCCAATTTAAATAGCAAGCTGAGTTCGACATAAAGACCAATAAAAACAAAGAATGTAACAATGTCGTAATCAATAAGTTAAATATTTTACAAATAAATATTAAACCGAACCTAAGTTAGTAAACTTATTAACACTCAACAATATTTAAAAAATTCCTTTATTATCGGTTAAAAATCAATCAATCATTCTACACAACAAACAGTAATGTTAACAAGTAGCTAACTTCTAAATTTTGGATATTAAAAATATCTTTATATATTGGTCATCAACTAATTATACAATTAACTAAATTTTTAAATTATGAGTGAAGAAACTACAGAATCAACAGGATCATCTGCAGGAGCAGGAAAAAGACCTACTTTTTTAACAGTACTTTGTGTTTTAACTTTTATAGGAAGTGGCATTGGGCTATTAGGAGGTCTGCTAATGACTTTAGGAATGGGCGCTTTAATGGAATCAATCCCTGGAATGGATGCAGCAATGGGAGGCGGAACTGCTTATTTTGCAATTGGAACACTTTTAGCAGCAGCCTCATTATTTGGAGCATTACAAATGTGGAAATTAAAAAAACAAGGATTTTTTATTTATGCCGGAGCCAATGTAATAGCTATTATTCTTCCGTTAATATTCGGGATGTCATTTGGAGTAATAGGTGCTATAATTCCTGTTTTATTTATTGTTCTTTACTATTTAAATGTAAAACACATGGCTTAAAAAAGCTACTTTTCATAAAAGCTCCGAATCAGTTATTCGGAGCTTTTTTTCAATTACTACTAACCTAACTAAATTTTTAAACTATGAATTTTGACATTAAACGCCAAGAAACTTATTCTAGAGGAGAATTATTATTGAGATCTTTTTTCGGAGTCTTTTACATTTTAATACCTCACATGTTTGTATTATTCTTTTTAGCTATAGCCTCAATGGTTATGGGTTTTATTGCTTTTTGGGCAATTCTTTTTACTGGTAAATACCCCAAAGGAATGTTTGAGTTTCAGGTAAAGTTTAGACTTTGGGAGCTAAGGGTTAATGCCCGATTGCTAAACCTATCTGATGGTTACCCTGCTTTTGGTCTTGATGCCAAAGATGATAGCGTAACATTTGAAATGGAATACCCTGAAAGTCTTAGTAGAGGTAATTTGTTACTAAAAGCATTTTTTGGCTTTTTTTATGTGCTAATTCCTCACATATTTATTCTTTACTTTAGAATTATTGGAGTTTACGTAGTTGTTTTTATTGCATGGTGGGCTGTTTTGTTTACTGGTAAATACCCCAAAGGAATGTTCGACTTTGTGGTTGGCACGTTTAGATGGTTTATGAGATTAGGACTTTTTATGGGTAACATGAGCGATACTTACCCCGCATTTACAGGTAAAGTTTTAGCTGGAGAGAACCAAACACAAGAAGTTATTGAAAGTTAAAAAATTGAAAAAATACGGAAATTACAAAAAAGCCACTCGAATTTACTTCGAGTGGCTTTTTAAGTAATTACAATAAGCTAATTTTTCTGGTTCTCTTAATTTTATAGCAATTTTTGTATAGTACTGGTGTTTTTCTAAAAAATTTAGTTGCACTTTAACCCACTCTTCAGCAGTATAATTTACACCATACAACTTTAACTCCTCATAAAGCGTATTGGCAATTTTACCCACATCTTTCCTACCTAAATAATCCGAATCAGCATCGTTCATTATTTTTTGAAGTAAATTGTTAGGTTTTGCTTTTAATTGAGTGCTACTAATAATATCATTTATAACTTGTAATTGCTTTTTGTTGTAAGAAAATTTTGGCAGTACTTGGTTCACTAATTTTATTGCTAATTTTTCATTGTTATGGTATTCAAATAAAAAACCTGTATCATGATACAACGCTGCTGTTTTCACAAGCATTTTTTCATCTTCATCTAAATTTTCTAACTCCGCAATTTTTATAGCAGATTCATAAACATCAATAGTATGATGAACACCATGATAGTAAAGGTTAGGGCTTAAATCTTTCTCTAACCGTTCTAAAATATATTTTTTAGCATTTTTAAAGTCCATTAAAAACTAAAATTAAGATTATTTACCCAATAGATTATTAATTTAGCGTTTCAATAAATTACAATGAGCAACAAACCTAGCATACCTAAAGGTACAAGAGATTTTTCGCCAATAGAAATGGCAAGAAGAAACTATATTTTTGATACGATTAAAACAGTTTATAAAAAATATGGCTTTCAACAAATAGAAACTCCAGCAGTAGAAAACCTAAAAACCTTAATAGGTACAGGTGGTGATGAAAGCGATAAACTTATTTTTAAAGTTTTAAATAGTGGAGATTATTTAGCTAAAGCTGATGAAAAAGCATTACAAGAAAAAAATTCTACTGGACTAACAAAATCTATTGCCGAAAAAGCGTTGCGTTATGATTTAACTGTACCATTTGCTCGTTATGTAGTACAAAATCAAAACGACATTACCTTTCCTTTTAGGAGGTTTCAGATACAACCCGTTTGGCGAGCAGACAGACCACAAAAAGGAAGATACCGTGAATTTTACCAGTGCGATGCAGATATTATTGGTTCTGATTCTTTATTAAACGAAGTAGATTTAATTAAAATTATTGATGACGTTTTTTCTGAATTATTTCAGGGAAAACTGAGTTATACCGTTTCTATTAACAATAGAAAAATTTTAGCAGGAATTGTAGAGTCAGTTGGTGAACAAGATAATTTTGAAGCTATTGTTGTTGCTATTGATAAATTGGATAAAATAGGACAAGATGGCGTTATTAAAGAATTACAAAAAATAAATATAACTATTGAGAGTATCAATAAACTAATCGCTTTAATTGTTATTCTTGAATTAAGAAAAGATGCGGAATTAAAATTTCCTAAGATGCCTAAAATCAAATTAGAAGCTCATTTAATAAACGCTTTAGGAAATCAGATTGGAAACACTATTAACGGTCAAAAAGGAATTGAAGAACTAGAATTTGTTTTTGAAAAATTACAACAACTAAGCATCAAAACAGCCAACATTAAATTTGATCCTACGCTAGCTCGTGGCTTAGGTTATTATACTGGAACAATTATAGAGGTAAAAATAGACAACTTTCCGAGCATTACCGGTGGAGGAAGGTACGATGATTTAACAGGCAAATTTGGTTTAAAAGATGTTTCGGGAGTTGGAATTTCTTTTGGTGCAGATCGTATTTATGATGTTTTACTAGACAACGATTTATATCCTGAATTTAAAGGTGATTCAACGCAAGTTTTATTCATCAATTTTGGAGAAAAAGAACAAGATTATTGTTTACCCCTACTCTTTCAATTAAGAGAGGCAGGTGTCAATTCAGAAATATATCCAGCTGCAGCAAAAATGAAAAAACAAATGACTTTTGCCAATAACAAAGATATTAAGTATGTTGTTTTGGTGGGTAGCGATGAAATGGAATCGGGTAAACTAACCGTTAAAAATATGGAAAGCGGAGAGCAACAAAATTTAACAATTAAAGAATTAATTAATTTAGTTCAAAATAAATAACCCGTCATGTTGAACTTGTTTCAGCATCTAACACCAGATCCTGAAACAAGTTCAGGATGACGTGTAAAACTGATAAATAAAGTAAAATAATAATCCCATTGTGAATTGGTTATCACAATATTGTCACACTGAGCCTGTCGAAGTGTTTTCAAAAAAAGATAACTGATAAATTGATTCGTTCCTACAATGCTAAAATTTAAAAATTATGGCAGTACACAGCATCAACAAAAACTGGTTAACATTAGAAATAATTGACAACATTATTGCAAGCGAAGTACAACTTGAACTTTCGCAAGAAGCAACAGCACTTGTGGTAAAATGTAGAAATTATTTAGATAATAAAATGTTGAATAATGATAAACCCATTTACGGAATAAACACCGGATTTGGTTCTTTATGCAATACAGAAATTTCTAATGAAGATTTAGAAAAACTACAACGTAATCTTGTTATGTCGCACGCTTGTGGTATGGGAGAAGAAGTTCCGCAAGAGGTTATAAAACTGATGTTATTGTTAAAAATACAAGGTTTAAGTTATGGTCATTCTGGCGTACAATTAAAAACCATACAACGGTTAATTGATTTTTACAACAACAATGTTTTTCCTGTTGTTTACCAACAAGGTTCGTTAGGTGCTTCGGGCGATTTAGCTCCCCTAGCCCATTTAGTTTTACCCATTTTAGGATTAGGAGAAGTGAACTACAAAGGAAATCGAATTTCTGGTGCTGAACTCAACAAATTAATGAATTGGGAAGAAATTCAGTTGCAATCTAAAGAAGGTTTAGCCTTACTAAACGGTACGCAATTTATGAGTGCTTACGGAATTCATTCTTTACTAAGAGCTAAAAAATTAAGCACGTTAACTGATTTAGTTACTGCAATTTCTATTGATGCTTATGATGGTAGAATTTCTCCTTTTAATGATTTAGTACACAAAGTTAGACCTCATGACGGACAATTAATTACTGCCCGAAACATACAAATGGCACTAGAAGGTAGTGAAATTATTGCACAAGAAAAAGCACACGTACAAGATCCCTATTCTTTTA
This sequence comes from Vicingaceae bacterium, assembly GCA_049608005.1. GTDB lineage: Bacteria > Bacteroidota > Bacteroidia > Flavobacteriales_E > Vicingaceae. The sequence continues at coordinate 1,999 of JBMYXB010000001.1, read as the reverse complement.
GATGTTCGCCACAAGTGCACGGAGCTAGTAAAGATGCCATTGCTCATGTACAAAGTGTTTTCGAAAAAGAAATTAATGCTGTAACAGACAATCCAACTATTTTTCCAGATGCAGATGAAATTATTTCTGCAGGAAATTTCCATGGTCAACCTTTAGCAATTTCCTTAGATTATTTAGGGATAGCTGTAGCAGAATTAGGAAGTATTTCTGAACGAAGAACCTATAAATTAATTGGTGGAGAAAGAGGTTTACCTGCATTTTTAGTAGCTAACCCTGGTTTAAATAGTGGTTTTATGATTCCACAATATGCCCAAGCATCGGTGGTAAGTCAAAACAAACAATTATGTACGCCTTGCTCTGTTGATACCATTGATTCTTCCAACGGACAAGAAGACCATGTGAGTATGGGAGCAAATGCTGCTACCAAAGTTTACCGTATCGTTGATAATTTAGAAAAAATTATGGGCGTTGAATTAATGAATGCTGCTCAAGGTTTAGAATTTAGAAAACCTTTAAAATCATCGTTAGTGATTACCGAATTTATTACTGAATACCGCAAACACGTTCCGTTTGTTACGGATGATGTTGAAATGCACCCTTTAATGGAAAAGAGCATTCAATTTATCAAACAATGTGCAAAAAACATTTCTGTAAAACGATAAATTATTTAAACAGTCTTTAACTTATGAAACACCTCATTGCAATAATTACCATCATTACTTTTTTTTCGTGCAACAACAATAACACCGATAAAAATGCCATAATGCAAGTAATGAACATGCAAGAAAAAGCATGGAGCAATGGTAACATTGATGGTTTTATGGAAGGTTATTGGCAATCAGATTCTTTAAAATTTGTTGGCAAAAACGGTATTAAATATGGCTGGAAAACAACCTTAGATAATTACAAAAAATCGTACCCTGATAAAGCTGCAATGGGAAAGTTAGAGTTTGATATTATTCAACTAGAAGTAAACGGCTCTTCTGCTTTTATGCTCGGAAAATGGAGTTTAATTAGAGCAAATGACAACCCTAACGGTTATTTTGATTTGTATTGGAAAAAAATAAACGGCAATTGGGTCATAACTATTGACCATACCAGTTAATGTTGCATAGCATTTGGAATACCATTTTTGTAAATACTTTTAAGCAGGTAGAAAATGAAAAATATACCACCAAAAATTTAGATAAAAAGGTACTTCTTATACTTTTTACAGTTATCTTTTCTCTAGTATTTATCGAGTATTTCGGAAATTTTCAATTCTTAATTTCTTTCTTAAAAAGTATCGGTTTAAGCGAATTTTCAACATTTATTTCTTCCCTGCAAGCTCACTTTCCTAATGCAAGGTTGTTTCGGCTCACTTACTGGGTTAGCATACTCATAACCTTTTATTTTATAATTCCATTACTTATTATTAAAGTGTTTTTTAAAGATAAACTAAGTGATTATGGTTTATCACCAAAAGGTTTTTTTGGAAATTATAAGATTTATGTCATCTTCTTTTTGTTTATGATTCCATTAATCTTAATGGTTTCTACAACAGAAAGCTTTCAACATAAATACCCTTTTTATAATCCTAACGAAGAAAGTTTATGGCCTAATTTTATTATTTGGCAAGTTTTATATTTAGTTCAATTCTTTGCGTTAGAATTCTTTTTTAGAGGGTTTATGATACACGGAATAAAAAAACGCTTTGGTTTTTATGCCGTTTTTGTGATGATGATTCCTTACGTGATGATTCATTTTCAGAAACCAATGCCCGAAACCTTGGGAGCCATTTTTGCAGGTATAATTTTAGGAGCTTTAAGTTTAAAAAGTCGTTCTATTTGGCTAGGAGTTGCCATCCACTATTCTGTTGCCATAACTATGGATATAGCTGCACTTTGGCAAAAAGAGTATTTTAATTAGTACTTGACTTTCTCCTATAAAAACGGTAATTTCGCTTAACAACATTTTATATCACATTAAAACATGACATAGAATAGCGTTGAATGTAATT